>SKQZ01000439.1 GCA_007118765.1 Candidatus Hydrogenedentota bacterium | reverse complement strand
GAATAGTATTCACGCATGCTTCCTTATTTTGTTGTGGCGTAGGCATCAGCCTCAGCACGAGACCTTGTTATGCGCCGGGGGCTTGTCACAACTGGCTGTCAGTACCGACCAACCATATCGCTGCGAGGCGTGTTCCCACGTTCCGCACGCGGCGACAACCATGCCGTCTTACCGTAAACCGGTTATAAAGACCGCATGAACGCAACCAGGTCGTCAAGTTCCTGTTCCGTCAGTGTGGATGTCTGTCCGTGCTTATCTTCGGGATTGTGGTCTGTGAACACGTCATGTAACGTAGCGGCGCGTCCGTCATGCAGATAGGGCGCAGTGCGCCACACCTCCACCAGCGTGGGGGTGTCAAAATCTTTGCCCGCATCCATGCCGGTTCCCAGCCCGAGGTCATAAGACTTCAGGTTGGTGTACAGCGGCGCAGGGTGGCACTCGGCGCACCCCGCCTGTTTGAACACCGCTTCGCCGCGCCGTGCCGCTTCGCTAAGCTCGCCCCCCACCAGTTCAGGACTTGGCACGGGAGCAAGCGCCTTCAGGTATTCATCAATGGCAACGGCATCTTCTTCGGGACGCACGGCAAACTGGATAAATTTGATGCCCGCCCGCACCGCCGTCTCAGCGTCCGCACGCACGCCCAGGCTCATTACCGGCGGCGTCTCATGGGACAGCAGCATGCTCTTGGTATTCTTGGGATTGCCAATGCCGTCATTCAGCAAATCCCAGTTCAGCCCGTCCACACGCGCATCGGGATGGCAGCTGGCACAGCTTTGCCATTGCTGAAAACAGAGGTCTGCATCGTTAAAATACTTCTTGCCAAGACGCACAATGGGCATCGCCACATCATCCGCCAGCGGCACCTGTTGCGCCCGCGGAATAGCAGCGGCAACATCCACCACACCCAAAGAATCACTGAAAAACTCGGCAGCGTACACCGTGTCGCCCACTGCGGCAATGCCGCGCGGGCCGTTGCCGTGTAACGCAATGCGGTCGCGAATGCCCACCAAAAACGAGAGGTCATTGGGCACGTCCGACGATGTGCGCGATACGGACGTTACCTGTTCTCCTGCTTCAACCCGCCGCAATCTCATGTGCAGACGCGCGCGGTCAATCACGCTGATTTCGTGGGTGCCCGCATGGGCAACACAGATATGGCGACCGTTATCGGTACACGTCACGCCCCACGGATTTGACGCGCCGCGGGACACATCATCCAGCAATACCGTATTGACAAACTCGCCCGTGCGCGCATCCAAAATGCTGAGCGCATTGGTATTCATCCATCCCCGTTCCAGCTGCGTTGTGGGGAGCTGGTACCGACTGAGGATATGCGTTACGTACACGTGCGCGCCATCCGGCGATACACACAGGCCACGCAGGCTGCTGCTGCCGTTGGGAAGCAAGACACTGCCCACCACCGCTTGCGACGCCACGTCAACAACCGATATTTCTGCGGCAATAAAATCGCCGTCCGCCGGGCCCAAAGGCAGGTGGTTCGCCACAAACAAGCGCTCGCCGTCCGGCGTAATGCCGGCAGCCACCGGTTCCCGTGCCACCGCCACCTCGGCCACAATCTCTTGCGTGCCAAGGTCAATAAAGGAAACGGTATCATCGAAACGATTGCATACAAACAGCAGGGCAGCATCAGGACAGAGCACAGGCGCGATCGGCGAATGTCCGACCGCAATCTCATACAACAACGTGCCGTCCACATCAAAGGCGTATACGCTTCCGTCCGGCGCATCGCCCGTGACAAACAGGGGCGCGCCGTCGGGATGCACAGCAATGCCCGAAGGCGGAACGGGTGTGTCAAACGTGCCGGTAACCGCTTGTGTCGCGGTATCCACCACAAGAATCTGGCTGGCGGCGCGGGCGCAGACATACAGGCCGGCGCCGTCCGGCGAGGGCGCTACAGTAAGCGGCGCAGGATACGTTTCGGCGGCGGCATAACCCGCGGCCAGTATCATTACTGTGACAATACCGGCATAGACCGACATCTTAGAATGGTTCATTCGGGATCTCCTTACTCACGACGTGAAGCAACAACGTCTTCTTGTTGTTGCGTAGATTCATGCTGCTTCTCCACACATAGTACACGAAACCCAACGTTATATACACGTTGCCAAGGTTGATATGCAAGACGATAGGACGCGCTTGCACGATGGGGGCGATCATACCATGAACCGCCCCGTGCCACGCGAAGCCCTTCCCCGTGGCGTGCATTGCGACCGTCGTTGTCCTGATAGGGGTAGGGACGATAGATACTGCGCGTCCATTCCCACACGTTGCCGTGCATGTCATGCAATCCCCAGGGATTGGGCTCATAGGAGCCCGCCGGCGCAGGCAGCAGTGCCCCGTCGTTATGGCGGGTGTCCCTCGGAATCCATGCATCATAGCGGTTGGGGTTTTCAAAAGGCGCAAAGACGAAATACGGGTTGCTCGCGAACTGCTCCATGGTTTCATCCGACAGATTGGCGTAATTGGAGTAATCGCTTTCCTCGTCGCCGAAAAAGAAGTGCGTGTCCGTTCCGGCGCGACATGCATATTCCCATTGCGCTTCGCTGGGCAAAGTAAACGTCATGCCTGTTTCTTCCGATAGCCAATCACAAAAGGCCATCGCCTCCTCCCACGATATGCGAACCACCGGCTGTTCCGGCTCGTTCAACGGATATCCGTGTATGCCGAACTGATACCCATATTTCGATTCGACGCCGCTGTCATGGGTGGGATCAAACAGTGCGTATTGCGCATTGGTGATTTCGTGGGCGCTGATCCAGAACGGCGCATCAATCGTCACCGGCGTCACCGGTCGCTCATCGTCCGGCCCGGTATCGCTGCCCATATAAAAGATGCCCGCAGGAACATGGACAAGGGTAATTTCTTGTCCGCCATCCAGCGACAGAGTACGACGTTCTCCCGTAAACGCAGGGGGTTCGATGGTCGGGCGCGTTTCCGGCGCCGGCCTCGTCGGCGGTTCGGGCGTTATGGTTGTGCCATCACCAATCAGCACCGGTTCCTCGGGAATGTATTCAAAATCCACATCCGTGTTTGCATATTTATTGCGCAGTTCCCGGGCACGTTCCGCCACGGGGCTCACCCGCTCTTCCCCCAGTATCTCCGTCCACGTGCCATGATAGGGCGCGTTCAGATCTATCCAGGTAATCAGGCGATCCCATGATTCGTCATCCAACACCACCCCATGGTGTCCCTTGTCCAGCATTTGCACCAGTTCGGTCACGCCCGCATGGAATTCCATGGCGTTCAGCGGATGGTAGTCGCTCTCAATGCCCGGCCTGCGCACCCAGCGATGGAGTTGCGCATAGGATTCGGAAAAGTTGCCCGAATACGACGGATCGCCCCGTCCGGAAATCTCGGAATACCAGTCGTCTATCATCACGTCACCACGCAGATAGGGCCGTTCCTCCGCATCATCGCTCCCGTCATGACACGATACGCAATGTCGGTCGAGCACGGGCTGCACTTCACGCTCAAAGCTGAACCCCCGCTCTTTTCCGCGCCATGGGCGTATTTTTTCGGGCGCTTCGCGCACCGCCTGCGCCGGTTGCGGCGGCGGCGCCATGTTCTGCTGTTCATGGCACCCCACACACGACAATGTTTCGCCGGGCATGGCCGTAAACCAGCTGCGCATTTGCTGAACAGCCATACCCCGCGCATCTAGCGGCTGTAAGGCAATCGGCGTGTTCGCAGGCACTTGAAAATAGGCGGAACCGTCCTCGGCCACCGGCACGGTTCCAAGCACACGCTTAATGTCCCACGGGCCGTCCATGCCGATAACGCCGAGCAAGCCGCCCATGCCCCGGTAACTGTAGGTATATGCAAACACACGCAACGCTTTGACGGTGCCCGGCGGCACCCCTTCAAGGCCGCCGCCCGCATACAGGTCGGAGAGATATACGTGGGCATCTTCCCGCTCAAGGTTAACGCGATCGGGAATCACCGGCGGCGTGGGCCGCGGGCGCAACGGGATGGGTTGAAACAGCACGTGACCTGGTTCCTCACGTAACAAGAGCATGTTATCAAATACATCCACCAGATAAATGCCCCATTTGGATTGCGGGGTCGGTTGTGCGGCCACAAGCAGGTATTTCTCGCTCAACGGCCAAGGATGCAAGAACTTCGGCCACGAATCATCCACCAGCCGGTCGGCAAACACCGGTTCCACCGTTTCGCCGTATCCGGGAATGCGCTGCACAACGCCGTCCGCTTCGCGTCGGCCCTTCGCGGGATCAAACAGTACCAGCTCGCCCATGCGCCGCACGCCGTGATGGCCCGTTACAATGCCCGCCACCATGGTGTCGTGCCCGGGCACGGGTCGCGCATAAAAAATGGAGTTGGGCCAATACGAATTGCTGCCGTAGTACTCCATCTGTGCCGTGCCGTCCGGGTTCATCACAAAAAGGAGCCTGCTGTTCGAGTGGGGCAGGTCGCTGTATTCCCAGCGCTGAAACAACACCCGCCCGTCATGCATCACCACGGGGCTCCAGTTATGGTCCTGATCAAAGCACAGTTGCCGAAAACCCGACCCGTCGGGACCGATGATGCACAGGTTGGCCACGTGATCACCGCCAAACACGCAGGGAATGCCCGCATAACAGGCTGTGGACGCGTAGATGATGCGCCCGTCCGGCAAATAGCACGCATCGTAATTATCCACGTCATCGTCGTCGTCCGGGGTCAACAGGCGCAGCGATCCGCCCCGTATGTCGGTCTCCCACACCTGCCAGCGTTCCTCGGCATCCGGCATGGTAAACAATAATTTGTCGGCATCGAAATGCAGGTCTATATCGCCAACAAATACGTCCCGGCGGGGACGGAATAGGGTACGCATGGGTCCGTTGAGGTCGGACAGCGACAAGGCCACAATCCGGTTGCCATAACGACCGGTGGGCAGGGAACAATTGCCCTGCCAATTGGTGGGCAACCCCAATGCGTGGCTGCGTGCGTCCCGCTGCAACAAAAGAAGTTCGTCAAAATCCAGCAGCGGATTCGCCAGCAAGGCCTCCCGTTGCAATGCCGCCAACCCCGCTTCATCGCCCGCCGCTTCCAAGGCGTCCAACTGTTCGAGATACGCCGCGCCATCAGCATAGGCCTCGGGATATGTGGCGGACAAATCTTCTATGGCCCTTCTCAAAGCCACCGTATCCACCGTCGTCGCAAGCCCCTGCACACCGGGCGTCGCAACTATCGCCAGTGTCAACCACACGCCAACATATATCGTCCGCTTCATAACAAGAATGTCCTTTATCGGTGAAAAGGCCCTGCATTTCGTCTTAATGATACATCATTTCCCATGGCAATTAAGAACTGCGCTATGTGGTTTGGCCGAAAACCTCACGTAAGAGGCCAGACACGAAGCGAACTCGACAGCAGATCACGGGAACTTATTAGGCTTTCCCCGGATGAAATAGGGAACAAAATCCTGCTATTCTACCGGTTGGATGGCAATAGTATGCTGCCAATCGCAAGAAAATGCAAACAACGGCACATGATACAAAGGAGCCAATAGTGTTTACACGCAAGACCGGTCTGATGATATTTGGGGCAATGCTTATGGTTGTCGTGAACACCCATGCCCAGCCTGCAGTACGCATTGAGTCGGGGGCGCGCCAGGACATGCGCATTACAATTGCGGTGCCACCCTTTGCAGCGGCGGCGCCGGAATGGCAACCGCTGGCAGAAGAGATGGCGCGTGTAGTGGCCGATGATCTCGCGTTCTCCGGCTTGTTTGTGCTGGTGCCCTCGTCAGACTATCCGGAGGGATTCACCGGATTGCCGCAGGATGTGCAGCAATTGGATTTGAGCGCATGGCGAGGCACAAAAGCCGAGAACTTGGTTTATGGCATTGTGAAAGAGGAAGGCGGGCAACTGGTGGGACAGTTTCGGTTGTTTGACCTCTATTCCAACACCCAGCTGTATGGCCAGGAAGTGCGCGTAGACCGCGACCATCATCGCCTTGCAGCGCATCGTTTTTCCGAAGAAGTGCTTCGTTACACCGACGGCGTGCCCGGCATCGGCACCACCGAAATCTTTTTTTCGGGCGCCACCGGCGACGGACATAAGGAAATTTATGTGGCGGATTATGATGGCGCCAATATGCGCCCCATAACACGGCACCAGTCCGTCTCCATCATGCCCGAAGTGTCGCCGGACGGCAACAGTATCGCGTATCTCTCGTACAAAGACCGGTATTGTTTTTTGTACGTTTTTGATCGCGCCAGCGGCGT
>SKQZ01000358.1 GCA_007118765.1 Candidatus Hydrogenedentota bacterium | reverse complement strand
TGCTGTCGTTGTCGCTTCCTGCCCTTCCGGCATTGGTGCGGATAGCACCGCCAATCCATCCCGTAGAAAAGGATGGAACGAAACAATTATCACAATACACGCATTACAATTCGGTTAAACGGTAATTATAACGAATAGCACAGGCAGCCCGCAACAATGTTGCGGATTTATCGCAGGGAACACAGCAGACTGCATAGATAACAGATAGCCGCGGCAACCGGGCAACTTCAAAAAAATGACGGCGGCGACGCAGAAAACCAACGCCGCCGCCTTAACCCGGATATTTCATCAAGTTTTGTCGTGAGCCTGTGAAGATTGCGCCAGAGCAGGTGTTTTGCGCAGGCCGCCCGGCTGACAGCGTGTTATTACACGTCGAAGTCGGCGGGCAAGCAAAGTGCCTGATATGGTGTAAGATTCACAGGCGCAACAGAAATCTTGTGAAATATGCGGGTTAAGAGCAATAATCATTTGGATATTATTTGGGCATAATCTTTTCCACGGCAAGCGCGTCAAGACGCTCTAATTCCGGCATGGCGCCGGCCAGCGGACGGGCATACTGCAGAAAGGCCTCGGTAACACCGTTGCCGGTTTCATTAATGAATGCATCGGGCATTTCCGTGGCATGACGGGCAACGGTTTCGAGCGGCGTCAGGAAATAGGACACCGCATAGTCGCCGGTGCGTTTGATTGCCACCGACCCGTCGCGTCCATGACGCACGGCGTAATACACGGCTTTTTCGCCTACAGCACGCGCTTCCCGTTGGTCCACGTCGCTGACACAGCCGAGGAAACTGCGTTGCAGATATCCAAGCGTATCTGCGCGGACGCGCTTCGTCAGCTTTTGCTCTTTTATCCAGCCCGCGAGCAGGTCGCCCAAAGCCCCCGTGCCGGAGAGTTGCACATTGCCGTGAGAATCTTTTTCGCCGCCCGTAAACTGGGACGCGATGGCCTCGCCCTTTTCGTCCACAATGCCCTCGGAAACGGCAATGACACAGCGCCCGTATTGTTCAAGAGCATCCGTCACATCGTCAAGAAACTTTTCCTTGTTAATGGCCCGCTCCGGCAGATAGATGAGATGGGGGCCATCGTCCGGGTATTTGCGGGCCAGCGCCGCAGCAGCGGTAAGAAAGCCCGCATGCCGACCCATGACAACACCGATGTATACGCCGGGAATGGCGCGGTTGTCCAGATTCGCGCCGGCAAAGGCCTGGGCCACAAACTTTGCAGCGGAACCATAGCCCGGACAATGGTCCGTTACCTTGAGATCGTTGTCAATGGTCTTGGGCACATGAATCACGCGCAGGTCGTAGTTGTTCTCCGCGGCTTGCTGGTTCACAATGCGACAGGTATCGGCGCTGTCATTGCCGCCGCAATAGAAGAAAAAGCGGATGCCATGGGCCTTGCACACTTCAAAAATCTGTTTGCAGTAGGCCTCGTCCGGCTTGTCGCGCGTGGACAACAGCCCGGAGGACGGCGTTACGGCCATCGCCTCCAGATTGGCCACGGTGGCTTCGGTGAGATCCACCATGTTCTCGTTGATGATGCCGTTCACGCCATGGAGTGCGCCGTACACGTGCGATACCTGTGCGAATCGCCGCGCCTCAAGGGTCACGCCCACCACACTCTGGTTAACGACGGCGGTGGGGCCGCCGCCTTGTGCCACAAGGGCCTTGCCTTCTAATTTCGCCATGATACACTTCCTTATGTTCAGGGTTGTTTGTTCGGGGGAAAGCTGTTGTTAATCAACAAGCAGGGAATGAACCGCACGCATTATGACACGGCTTTCCAAAAAGAATCAACTGCGAAAACCGGTCGAACCGCTTTATTCCGACGGCCTGCTCCAATCGGGGATCAGTTCCGGATGGATATTCGCGAGTGCCAGCCGCATCGGCATATTGTTCGTATTATGTTGGTGGCAGTATAAGATGGCCCATACGCCGTTATAGCGAAACAGCTGCGGCCTGGCCCGTGTAACGGTATCCAATGCAACAATCGGGTTGTGCGGATTGGTTTCATACGGCCCGGTGAGCGCATCGGCATGGGCCAACCCCAGCCCCAACTGACCGTCCCAATTGCCGGTATATACCGTATACCACCGCCCCTGCCAATACACCGGGCGCGCTGACGGCAGGAAATCACCGCGAAAATCGTCATGGCGACGGAACGGCCCATCGGGCGCATCGCTCACCAACAAAACATTGCTGTAAGTGCGTCCTTCGCCGGTGCGGGTGGTGCCGGAAACCTGCATGTAATAGCGGTTGTTGTGATAGAGGGCCCAACTGGCATATATGCGGCCTTCCCTGCGTTGCTCTTCTTCCGAAGCCACGATGCGCTCGGGTACGGCCGCCACAAAATCGTCAATGGTAAGCGTGGGGCCGGGAGCATACGTCCAGTGCTTGAGGTCGGTGCTGAACGCCGTGCCTACGGCGCGGATGCCGGGATAATCGCCGCCTGCATCACAGAAGTACACCACCCATTGTGCATGCTGCCCATCGTAGAGCATGGCGCGGGGCATGGCCCGTGACGTACCCTGCCACTCCTGTACCTCGAATAGTACGGGGTTGCCGGGGTAATCGTGCCAGTCAACAAGATTCTGCGTGAAAGCGAGGCTGCCGGTCTGGTGCGTGGCGCCGTCACGGTATCCTTCCGGCGGTTTTGAATTATAGAGCAGCCCCATGCCGCCGGGCACGCGGAAGACACCGCGCGGTTTCACGCGCCGGCCCCAAGCCGCATCAAGACCGAGCACATCACCGTCCACCTTATGCCATGCCGCGGCCAACATCGGGGGGTCGCCGTCCGCTTTGGCAACGCCCTCGCCGGGGCCGATAAACCCGGCACTTTCACCCTGTGCCCCGGACGTCACAACCGTGCTCATAAGCAGAGCGACAACAAAAAAACACTTCCCTGCGGATTTTGACCATAACATGACAAGGCGTCCCTTCTGTTGGCAATTTTTGTTTCTTCGGCGTATACTGATGTCCTTGTGACTGTCCGGCGCGGCGTCCGTACAGATTCCAGATGCCGGGCATTGACCGTAATTGCGTTGCCGAATGCAATGCCGCGCCTCACTTTACGATAGTACCGCATTGCCGCTTTGTGTTCAAATGGAACACGCCACGGCCTGTGTGCACAACCGGAACAATCCGTTTATTGCCGAGATGGTCTTTTTCATACTACAACACGTCATCTTCTTATTGGCAACATGGCTGCTCTGCACGACCTCGCTGAAGACCGGCTATGGCCGCGGATTACTGCTGTTGCCGGTACTAATTTCCCTCACAGGCGTGGAACAGGCCGTGCCGATGCTTGCCGTGGCCCAACTGGCGGCGGCATTGCCCCATGTAAGGAGCGGCTTGCCTGCGGTGAACTGGCGCCATGTGGGCTGGTTCTTGCTGGGCGCAGCGCCATGTTGTGTGGCGGGTGCGCTGGTGTTTGTCGTATTGCCACAGGAATACGCAGCGCGGCTGGCGGGCGCCGTGCTGCTGTTATCTGTGCTGATCCGGCATTTCGATGTTGGCACGGCCGCCGCCATGAAATCGCATCGTGTGGGATGCGGCATCGTTGCCGGAACAACATCGGGCACGGTTGGCACGACCGCCGGATTGCACATGCGCAGTTTCCAGACACATCATCTGCCGCCGGCGTCGCTTCTCGCGGCATTTGCCCTGTCCGGCGCAATCATGCACAGCCTGAAGATGATGGTGTATCAGCGGTTTATCGAGCTCGACTGGCGCTTCTGGCGGTTGGCCGCCATTGTTGCCGCCGCCATGCTGTTGGCATCTTGGCGCGGCATCGTTCATGAATCAGCATCACCGGGGTTTCGGCGCACCGTCGAGACAGGCATCATAATCGCCGCCGCGTACCTGCTGGTTCACGGCACTGCTCCGTAAACACCGCCTCCCCGCGGCAGAAGGCCCAGCGCTCACCGAGGATCGTCGCAATCTTGAACCACCCCGAAGCGATAACCCTTGTCTTCCAGCAGAAACTCGTATCCGCACGCGTGGTTGATGGTACACAACAGCGGCCCGGGGGTTTCACTCATATACGCAGCAACAATTTCGCCCACAAAGATTGTGTGGTCTCCGGAGGTGGTTTGCCCGACCACTGTGCATTCCAGATTGGCGACGCACTCTTTCACCAGCGGCGCATTGACATGTTGCGCCGGAAGCGGCGTCAGACCGGCATGGGCAAACTTGTCGGTATCACGGCCGCTGTGCGTCCCGCAAAACAGTGTCGCCTCCGCCAAGTCGCGCCCCGGCCATGCCAATACAAAGGCGCCTGCGCCGACAATAAGGTCATGGGTATAACGTGTCGGCGCGACGCTGATGGCCATCATGGGCGGCTTGTGCGATGTGCGCATCTTCCAGCCCAACGGACATATACTGCGGTTGCCGTCGTGTTCCGCCACCGCCCACACCACGCGCTCAGGTTTCGCATGCGTCCAAAAGGTTTGCAGCTTGATTTCTTTCATGGCAATATTCTCCTTTCATGATCGGCCCGGATATTTTGCCAAACTTCGTCGTGAGTCCGCCAAGACTACATCAGCCCGAGCCTTCTGTGCGGGCTAGCCCGCCCATGTAGTGTACCCCATGCCGCTCCCCCGGCTTCCAATAGATGCAGGACCGCATCATAATGCGCTGTAATCACAAACAACGCATAGCGCGTTAGAACGCGCCGCGGTTATAATAAGAGCAATAGCCGTTGTTTTTTTGTGGATACTATTTTGATCATTGGCTGAACACCCGACACGACAGTCGTCATGTTCAACGGTATCTCTTGGCACTGAATAAAGCATTGTGATTTCGTGTTATCCAGTGTAAAAGGATATGAACATGAGTACATTGATGCACATACTGAACGAGATACGGGTGGTGGCCGGTCAAATGTCGCCATACCTGTTGTTTGGGTTTCTGGCGGCAGGCGTATTGCACGTGCTGGTGTCGCCCGCGTGGATGCGGCGGCATCTGGGGGGACGCGGTCTGTTGCCCGTGCTTAAAAGCGTGGTAATGGGCGTGCCGCTGCCGCTGTGTTCGTGCGGTGTAATCGCCGTGACCGCTTCCATGCGCAAACAAGGCGCGGGCCGGGGCGCTACAACGGGGTTTTTGCTGGCCACGCCACAGAGCAGCGTCAATTCCATTGTGGCCACCTGGGGCATGATGGGGCCGGCGCTCGGCGTGTTTCGACCGGTAATGGCACTGATTACGGGGTTTCTCGGCGGGGCGCTTGCGACGTTTATTGACAAGAAACGCCCTGTAACGCCGGTTGCGGACGCCCCATGTGACGTGGGATGTGAGGAAGAGACTCCGGAACGAAGCGTCCGCGAGGTCTTGCGCTACGGATTGGTAACCTTGCCGCGTGATATTGCCAAACCGTTGATTGTGGGCGTTATCGTCGCCGGATTGATTGCGGCCCTGACGCCTCCCGACCTACTCGCGCCGTACATTGGCGGCGGCATACTGTCCATGTTGATTATGACGGTAATCGGCATGCCCTTGTATGTATGCGCCACGGCCTCCATTCCGGTGGCGCTCAGTTTCATGCATTTGGGCGCATCGCCGGGCGCGGCGCTGGTATTTCTGATTGCCGGCCCCGCCACCAACGCCGCCACCATTGCCACCGTATGGAAGATGATGGGAAAGGGGACAACCGCCATTTATCTGGGCACGGTCTTTGTTGGCGCCATTATATCCGGGCTGCTGTTCGATGCTTTCAGCAGCTACGTCGGGCTTGTAATGGACCATCATGTGGCGCACGCGCATGAACACCACAACGCCCAGGGCCTGACCAATATGCTTTGGGCGGCACTGTTGGCGGCGGTGGTGCTGTACAGCATGTACGGCCACCGACTGCGGGCACTGTTCCAACATAAGGGAGAAACAACGATGCCGGGACAACACGCCGATGAAAACATCAAACTGACTATTCGGGGCATGACATGCAGCCACTGCGCCAATGCCGTAAGCCGTGCCCTGCGCACTGTGTCCGGTGTGGAACATGCCGAGGTTATGCTGGAAGACGGACAGGCGATTGTTGCGGGCGATAACATACGCACCGATGACTTGGTGGCGGCGATTACGGAACTCGGCTATGAAGCCGCCGCAAACCAGCAGCCCGGATAGTTTACCCCGTCATAGCGAGTCTCCACCACCTGTGTGGCGGCGATTCACTTAATGAAGGTCGCATCACAGCAAAACAATCGTCTTTGCGAGGAGGGCGACAGCCCGACGCGGCAATCTAACCCCTAAAGGCTGGTT
>SKQZ01000216.1 GCA_007118765.1 Candidatus Hydrogenedentota bacterium | reverse complement strand
TTTGCGCAGGCCGCCGGCTGACAGCGTGTTAGTACACGTCGAAGTCGGCGGGCAAGCAAAGTGCCTGATATGGTGTAAGATTCGCAGGCGTAACAGAAATCTTGTGAAATATGCGGGCTAGGGGATCCTTTTTTGCAACTGTACGCACCAAGCTGTACCATGCTGTACTGCCTGTGTGGCACTGGCAACAACGTGGTTTGAAAGCAACACAAGGAGACTGTGGTTATGGCGGGAAAACTTCGCATTGGTTTCATTGGGGCGGGAGGAATTGCGGTGGGGCATTATCACCGCCTCCACGATACCGGGAAAGCGCAGGTAACAGCGCTTACGGAGCCAAGCAACGCGTCGCTGAAACATTTTTATCAGCATTGCCCCGGTGCGGATACGTTGCCGATCTATACGGATTACAAGGAAATGCTTAGGAAAGAAGCCCTTGACGGCGTGGTAATTCTTAGTCCCCATACCGTGCACTACGAGCAAATCAACACCGCGCTGAACAAGGGGTTGCATGTGCTGACGGAAAAACCGATGGTATGTACCATCCGCCATGCCAAAGCACTCATTAAAAAGGCGGAAAAGGTCAATCGTACCCTCATGATTTCCTATCAGCGCCATTATGAACCCCAGTTTCGGTATATGCGCGCCCAAATCCAAAAGGGTGCGCTTGGCGAAATTGAGTTTGTGCAGGCGGTTCTCAGTCAGGAATGGCTGCGCGCCACCCGCAACACCTGGCGGCAAACAATGGAATTGTCCGGCGGTGGTCAACTGAACGATTCGGGCAGCCATCTCGTTGATATCCTCATGTGGATGACGGGGATGAAAGTGAAGGAGGTGACGGCGTTCCAGGTTAATTTTGATGTCCCGGTGGACATCAACTCCACCCTTGCCATGGTGTTTGAGAATGGCGCACTTGGCAGTTTGTCCATCATTGGGAACGCCCCGGGATGGTATGAGGACCATACCATCGTGGGAAGCAAGGGCGCGCTCTATTTGCGGCAGGGGCTGGGCTTGTCCCAACAGAATGCTGCCGGGAAGCCAATCAAAGTAAGACTGCCGAAGTATAACAAGAACCCCGACAATAATTTTGTTGATGTGATGCTGGGCAAGGCGACGCCCGAAACGCCGCCGGAGTGCGGCCTGCGCGTGATTGAAGTGACCGAGGCCGCATGGAAATCCGCCGCAGGCGGCGGGAAGCCTGTGCGTGTACCGTGAGCGGACGTATTGACAGCGCCTATCCCACGGGCCGTGCGGCGCCGCTGCTTTTTGCGGATGCCCTCTACCTTGCTGCGGTGTACGTGTTTTTTCTTGCCATTCCGCCCTTGGGACGTGATTATGTTGCCTTGGCGCACCCTGACACTATTCCCTTTTTCAGGGGCATGGTCTGGTTGTTTGGCGGTCATGGGTGGCTCTATCTGACAACGAACCTCGTGTTGCTCTACGGCTGCATGGCGGCGATCCTGCTGTTGACGGGGCGTATCACCTGTGGGCCGTGGTGGTTGGGTTCGGTGGCGGCGGTGTTGTTCATGGCAAACCCCGTAAAGACAGAGGCGGTGCTGCACGTTAGCGCCGTGCACATGCTGTTGCCGGGTCTGCTGACACTGTGTACGCTATATGTGTATGTGGCGTGTCGTAGTGCGGCGCATCCCGTCATTCGTTGTGTGCCACTGGTCGTTTACGTCATCGTCACCCTGGCAACGCCCGCAAGCCCCGCGCTTTTTGCCCTCATCATTCTCTTGGAATACAGTGTGTTCAAGCGCCGCTCCTATTGCTGGGTTCCAATTGCCGCCGTCGGCATGGTCGCAGTGGTTATGACCGGACACGGGTTCACAACGGAGGCAATACACCCGGCCCGAATGATTGGCCCGCTCTTCTTTGTTGTCTATCCCATTGGCTTATTGCCGGACACGGCCGCATTTTTCCAAGCGTTTCCGTGGGTGGGACATGCCATTGGCATTGTTCTGGTGATTGGCGCATTGTGGTTCGTCTGGAAACTAAAAGAACCGGCCGTTACATTCGGTTTTCTGGGCGCAATTGTTTCGCGCATGGGGCAGGGGGGCGATGTCGTTGACCCGGTCACGCTTGCGGGCGGCGGCAGTCTGTTGGTACCCACGGCAATGCTCAGCATCGCGGTGGCGGGCGTGTTCCATGCCATCATGCGGAACGCCACATGGCGCAGGTCGGTGGTGCGCATCACAACGTTGCTCTGTGTGTTGGCCATGTGTACGCAGTTATGGGTTAACCTGCACTGGCGTGATGCGGGCCGCATGGTGCGGGAATTCCAAATCACCGCGGTGGAAACCGCGGCGGCATATCCGGGTGAGCCGCTGGCCGTTGCCCCTGACATTCAATACTATCGCACGGCGCCTGTGATGCTTTCCGAATCGGTACGGTGGGACACGCCCTTCAGTGTTTCCCAGCCCGTGGTGTCGCTGGCGTCTGTTGACGTAATCCCGCCGGTTTCGGTGAATGTGACGCGGTACAGTGCGGAGTCCATTGAAATGACCGTGCAGGGCCTCGCCGTGCCCGCGGAGCAAACGCCGCCTTTCCTGTCCCGGTGTTGGTGGCGCAGTCGGTATCAGCCGCCGCTGCCCGTTACACTGTGCTTTGATGCGAAAGCGACGCCATTCCCCGCAAAGCGAATCCCCATGGATACCGTTATCCCTTGTTGTCTTCCGGCGCATCCTCCAGAATGGTGATTCCGGCGCTGGTGCCAATGCAGGTGGCGCCCGCTTCAATAAAACGCATGACATTGGCATAGGTGCGGATGCCGCCGGCGGCCTTGATGCCGAGGGTGTTTCCCACAACACCCTTCATCAGTTTCACATCATCCACCGCAGCGCCGCCCTTGCCGAAACCGGTGGCGGTTTTCACATAGGCCGCACCGCACCGCATACTCATTTCGCATACGGCGGTCTTCTCTTCGTTGCTGAGATAGCTGGCTTCGAGAATGATCTTGACTGGTGCGCTTTTTGCCGCTTTTACCACCGCCCCAATCTCTTTTTCAACGTATTGTGTATAGCCTGACTTCAGTGCGCCGATATTGATGACCATGTCAATTTCGGTCGCGCCGTTTTGTATGGCGTCCCGCGTCGCCTCAATTTTCATGCGTGCCGTGTCAGCGCCAAGCGGGAATGCGATGCAGGCATCTATGCCAACCTTCGATTCCCGCAGTCTTTTGGCGCAGTACGAGACCCAAACCGGGTTGACTGAAACGGCGCGGAACCCGTACAATCGGGCTTCTTCACATAGTTCGCGCATGTCTGTCTCGGTGGCAAAAGCACGCAACAGCGTATGGTCAATCATAGCGGCCAGCGATGAACGTTTCACGAAACGAAACCCTCCGTCAACAAGTCCAATTAAGTAGAGCAGGACGGAATACACGCCTGTGTATTCACCAATCATTGTTCAGTTGAATTGTATCATTACCGCCAATCACGGGACATCTTTTTGCCGAATAAATGCGTTATTTCGGTGACGTCTACACTGATGCAACGTATGTATGAATAAGGTTGCACACCGTATGTTTTTTATGGAAACCAGAAAAAAGAACACGCCGCACCTGAAGTCGGGCACTGTGCCTGTGATTGTGACGCTGCTGCTTTCGGTATGGACTGGCGGCTATGCCGGTGCAAACGATGCGCCGCGCCCGATACTGATGCGCCATGCGGCCATGGCGACCAATGTGGAAATCCTCATGTTGTGTCCGCCCGATGGCGAGCCGGAAGCGTTTCGTCAGGCGGCACGTGACGCCTTTGCGGCCATTGACGCGCTGGAAGCGCGGGTAAGCCGGTTCCGTGCGGACAGTTTTGTAACGTTGGCCAACCGGAATGCGGCAGAACGGACGGTGGCGGTGCCCGGTGACATGATGGCTTTGCTGCGGGAATCCCGGCGGATAAGCGACCGAACAGGCGGCGCCTTTGATATTACGGTGGGGCCGATTATAACGTTGTGGGGGTTGTATGAGGGGCGTGATGCCTTGCCGTCGCCTGAAGAGATAGCGGAAGCGGCAGCACTGGTTGGCATGGAACACGTTGTTCTTGATGATGCGGAGAACACGGTCTTTTTCACACGGCAGGGCGTGCACATGGATTTTGGCGGTGTTGCCAAAGGGTTGGCTCTTGATCGAGCGGCGGCGGTATTGCGTGACCATGGCGTGGAGTCTGCACGCCTCAACATTGGCACAAGCACGATTCTGGCGCTTGGAGCGCCTCCCGGCAAAACGGGCTGGACTGTGGATATCCGTTCTCCGTATAATAACGACGAAGGTGCGTTTATCGCCTCGGTAGAGATTCGTGATGAAGCATTATCCACATCGTCACGATCAGAACGTTACATCAAAATAGAAGGCAGGAAATACGGTCATATCGTTGACCCACGGACAGGTAGACCCGCCGACGGGGTGCTCAGCGCCAGCGCAATTGTGCCCTCGGGCTTGGAAAGCGATGCATTGAGTACGGCCTTTTTTGTGATGGGGTATGACGAGACAAGACGGTATTGTGAGACATATTCTGATGCGCGTGCCATACTGATGGTAGAGGAGAACGGTGCGCCCGAAGTTTTTTTAATTAACATGAACCAAGACAACGGTCAAGAAAAGGAGTAGTGATGAGCAGCACAGAAATCAGCAGACGCAATTTTATGAAAGCGGCGGGCGCCACCGCGGGCGTGGCCATCGGGGCGGGATATTCACCGTTCTCGTATGCGCAAAACGAAAAAGTTCGCGTGGGGTGCATTGGCACGGGTGGACAGGGCACCTTTCACATCCGTGACGGGATGACCGGCACGCCGGATATTCTTATTACGGCCGTGTGCGATGTGTTCCTGCCGCATCAGCGTGAGGCCGTGCGCTATGCGCAGCTGTCGAATGCCGGCATTGAATTGACGCCGGGGACGCGCCTGACCGATGAGGAACGGCAGCGGGCGTCGGAAGCATACCGCCCCAATGCGTATTATGACTATAAAGAAATGCTTGCCAGCGAAGAACTCGATGCCGTGGTTATTTCCACGCCGTTGGACACGCATTATCAAATCACCATGGACTGCCTCGACGCCGGACTGTACGTGTTTTGTGAAAAAACGCTCGTCCGTTCCATAGACGAAGGACGCAGCATGGTCACCAAGTGTCATGAGTTGGGACGATGGGTGCAAGTGGGACATCAACGCCGATACAACCCCAAATATAACATGGCCAAAGGACTTGTCTACGATGACAATATGATCGGGCGCATTACCCATGTGACGGCACAGTGGCATCGCAACCATTTTTGGCGGCGGGTAATGCCGGCGGAATACGAATTAAACGAAGAAGAGAAGAAGTACATTGATGATCTTGAAAAACACCTGAATTGGCGTATTTTCGAGGACCTGTCGGACGGGCTTTTCACGGAGTTGGCAACCCATCAAACGGACGTCGCCAATTGGTTCTTGAAAGCGATGCCGGCGCGGGTCCATACCTTTGCAGGACTGGACTACTGGCGTGACGGACGTACCACGGACGACAATATCCTTATTTCCTACGAGTACGATATCAATCCGGGAGATCCCGGGTTTATCCCCATTGACGCACGTAGTCAGTATCAGCGGTTGAACCTTATCAACCGGGGATATTCCGTGCGTTTTGTGTACTCGAGCATCCTGGCCAATGCGCAACGGGGCGCCTCGGAATTAATTCAAGGCGACAAAGGCACCCTCGAACTCACCGAACAGCAATGTTTCCTCTACGGCGAGGATGTGCTGGTACAAGAGGTTGAGGAAGACTTGACCGCGGAAGAATTGGCCCAACGCACCACCAGCGGCGCTACGCTGCAGGTAAGCACCGATGCCATGCTCAAAGGCATTGAGTTGCTGGGCGATGCGGTTCTTGATACCCCGGACGTACATCAGTTCCGCGCATTCGCCAATTGCATCAAGAATGGCGGCGTACCGCTTAATAACGAAATGGTGGGGTATACCACCGCACTGACCGCCATTGCCGCCGTGCAATCGCGCGATGAAGGACGTGTGGTCGAGATTGATCCGGAACTTTATACCTTCGATTTCGCGGTACCTTCGTTCCATGCCTATTACCGGTGGGATGAGGAGAAAGACGCACCCGGCGAGCATGTGGTATAACGACGTGAAAGACTGAACATCTTTGTCTTTCATTCGTTATAAAGATGTAAGGGCGCATACGACGCTCTTTTGCTGAAAAGTACAACACGGTGCCCAAGGCAACGGGCATCTCTGGAGAAAACAGACGTGAACAATGCCAAGATTATTATTGCGTTTATTGTGGGCGGTATCCTGGGTGTCGTGGGCGGCGGTTTCGTCGGCTACACCATAGGCGGCAGCAACCCGGCCATTGACCACGCCGAGCGGTCGGTAGTGGTCGAAGTGGGCGAAGAGCGCAGACCCGTCAGGCCGACGTCTCCCGTGGATGATGCCGCAGTGGAAGCGGCCGAGGATGAGAACGAAGTTCCTGATGTCGTTCCCGAGCCGGTAGAAGAAGAAACAACCGAAGAATACGTGATTTCACCGAACATGGATTCGGAGATCATGTGGGTCGGCTACAAGACCGTTCTGGGACAACGCATCTCCATGGAAGGCGGCTTCGCCAACTTTGAAGGGGAATTGCTGGTTGTGAATAATGATCCCGACGAGAGTTACGTGGAGGTCATTGTGGATATGACCACCGTATTCTCCCAGAACGCCATTCTTACGGGCGTATTGCGGGGCGGCCAATTCTTTGACATCGAAAACCACCCCACCGCACGGTTCGCCAGCACCAACATCGAGCCACTCGAAGAAGACGATCAGTATCGCGTTACCGGAAACTTTACGCTGCGCGGCGAGACCCGTGGCATCCAGTTCCCCGCCACCATTGAACGACGCGATGACAACGTCTTTGTCAAGGCGGAGTTTACCATTGATCGCCAGCAGTGGGACATCGGGTATGATATGTACGAAGGCGCCACCATCCTTGATGATGTGGTGGTGTCATTTGCTGTTCTTGCCGAACCGGCGGATTGACCGCCTTTTTAAGCTGACAAAACAGGTCAACTTGACTTTTAGCGGCGCAAGAACATACAATGCACCCATCTCGGAGGCGGCATAGCCAAGTGGTAAGGCAGAGGCCTGCAAAGCCTTTATTCCCCGGTTCGAATCCGGGTGCCGCCTCCAATTTTCTTTCCGGGCGAGTGGTGGAATAGGCATACACGACGGACTTAAAATCCGTTCCCCGAAAGGGGATGCGGGTTCGATTCCCGCCTCGCCCACCATCCGTAAAACCCTGTGTTTATTAGGGTTTTCATGTGTTTTTACCGTTTTCAATACAGTATTGCCCCCACTGCTTACAGTGCAGGAAAATGCATCTTTTTGCACCGAAGTGCGGGCGAAAGTTGGGCGCAGAGTTGGGCGCAAATCGGGCTGCGCTCCTACAACTGCCGCGTCGCATTTCGTAACAGGCAAATCTGGCAGGCTGGCAATGGCTCCGCCCAAATCTGTAAGATTCAGATGTGTGTAACGTGCGGTCATGGCCGGGGTGGCATGACGCATAAGCCTTTGCGCAATCTGCATGTTTACGCCACTTTGTGCGACCATCGTGCAAAACGAATGTCGCAATGAGTGTATATCCAGAACCCGCCCGTGCTTGTCTTTCTTTGCGACCTTGCGTTTCTTCTTGTCATAGGTCGCCAGTCCGGCAAAAACGAGATCGGCATCAAATATATGAGTCATGCTCTTTTCCGGCATTTCGAACAAAGGCAGAGAATCCAAGTGCGTAGTTGCAGGTAGCACGGATGGGCAAGAATGTTTTGTTCGCCGTTTTTTGCGCTCGACAATATACTTATCCAACAGCGCAGCAAGAAACTTTGGAACCGGAACTTGTGCACCTTGACGGTTCAGACATGAAACACCTAAGCTCTCATAACGACTGGACCAAAATACGGGGGGACGCCACAAGGCCTGGATGAAGTGCAAGCATCTTTACTTCTATGTGTTCCAGAACAAATGCCGCATACTGCCGAAAATCACCAATTACCGCCAACTTAATGATTTGCGCTTCAATTAAACTGTCAAAAACTGCCCCCCAAATGCCGCTATTTGCCAAACTGTTTTACACCCTTGCTACACCCGGAATATGATATGTTAACTTGGAGTTGCTCCATTAGTCATCTTGCACCTCGATATAATGTTGGTTCCGGTCATCAATTAACTTTATGGTTTTGTCTGACTGTTCTGTTCCATCCAGCACTACGCGATGGATATTTTTTCCGCCGCCGTTGTTGACCGTGATGTGGTAATAGGTCTCGTAGTAGCGATAGTTTATCTTGAACGATTGCCATGCTGATGGCAGGCATGGCGTAAAGCGAAGCAGGTTGCCCTCCCGTTGAAATCCAAGTATGGATTCCGTGATGAAGCGGTACATCCATCCGGAAGAGCCTGTGTACCATGTCCATCCGCCCCGGCCTGTATGCGGGGGCATGGCATAGACATCAGCAGCCATGACATAGGGCTCCACTTTATAAACTGCTGTTTGCTCAGGTGTGGCGCCGTGTGCGATTGGGTTGAGCAGTTCGAAGAGTTCCCATGTGCGTCTGGAATCCCCCATGGCGGCATACGCCATGGCAACCCAGATGGCCGCATGGGTGTATTGTCCGCCATTTTCGCGCACCCCCGGTATGTACCCTTTGATGTAGCCCGGATCGAGTTCCGATTTGTCGAAGGGAGGCGCAAACAGTTGAACGAGTTGTGCGTCTCGATTTACCAGCCTGCGTTCAACACTGTCCATGGCCGTTTGTGCCCGGTCGCGTTCGCCTGCTTGCGAGAGAACCGACCAGCTTTGTGGGATCGAGTCAATCTGGCATTCCGTGTTTTCCGCCGCGCCGAGCGGGTCGCCATTGTCGAAGAAGGCGCGGAGATACCATTGTCCGTCCCAGGCCGTATCGTCTATCTGGCGGCGCAACCGTTCCGCTTCGGCCATGCATGTGTCGGCGAAAGCGCTGTCTTCACGCTGTCGCGCCTGTTCCGCAAACTGTGTAAGCACATCGTACAGGAAGAATCCGAGCCATACGCTTTCCCCCTTTCCCTGTGTGCCAACGCGATTCATGCCGTCGTTCCAGTCGCCGCCGCCCATCAGCGGCAGACCGTGGACGCCAAAGCGCAGTCCTTTTTTAATTGCGCGCACACAGTGGTCATAGAGCGTTTCGACTTTTGGGGCGACTTGGGGCAAATCGTAGTAGGAATCCTCATCGGCCCGGAGGGCGCGTCCTTTGAGGAAGGACACCTTTTCGTTCATCACGCCGGTGTCTCCTGTGGCTTTTATATACCGGCAGGCGGCATAAGGCAGCCACAGATAGTCGTCGGAACAGTTTGTGCGCACGCCGCGTCCGGAAGGCGGATGCCACCAATGCTGCACATCTCCGCCTTGAAACTGTCTCGCAGCCGCGCGCAACAGGTGTTCGCGCAACAAGCCCGGTTCCGTGTGCAAGAGGGCCATTGCGTCCTGCAGCTGGTCGCGGAATCCATAAGCGCCGCCGGACTGGTAGAACCCCGTTCTTGCCCACATTCGGCATGCGAGGGTCTGATACATCAGCCAGCCATTGGCCAGGAAGTTTATTGCCGGGTCAGGCGTTTCGACATACAAGACCCCCAATGTGCGTCCCCAGTACTGCCAGACGGCCTCGAGGGCGCGTTGCGCATTTGGGACGCCTCGGTTTTGTTGAACAATGTCCCGTGCCTGATCTTCCGATGTGGCGGCGCCCAGGGTGAACACAATCTCCCGCTCCTGTCCGATATCGAGGTTCACGGGGGTCTGTATTACTGCGCACGGGTCAAGCCCGGCGCCAACCCTTCCTGATAGATGTATGCGCTTTAGCGCCGCAGGGTTGGCGGGTATTCCGTTTCGCCCGAGAAATTCGCCTCGGTCTGTTGTTATGGTACGATTGGTTTCGCTGGTGTCGGCAAAGACTATCCTCCCGCCAAACTCCGGGTCGTAAGCGTTTCGCGCAAAAAGCGCTCCCGTTATCGGGTCCACTTCCGTGACGATGTGCATGATCGTTTTATCCCGCGATTCGCCCATCACCAGTTCCGAATAAGCCGTAACAGAAAGACGCCGGGGGCGGTCTGACCGGTTCATTACCTTGAACCGGACAAATTTTACAGGAGCATCCGTGGCAACATACAGGGTCAGTTCGGTTGCGATGCCGTCCTGCTGGTACTCGAAGATGCTGTAACCGAAGCCGTGGCGCACTACATACGTCATGGCGCCGCGCGCAGGCTGTGGAGACGGCGACCAGAATGCGCCGCTTTCCTCGTCGCGGACGTAAAGCGCTTCGCCGCCGCCGTTATTCACCGGATCGTTGCTCCATGGCGTAAGGCGAAATCCGTGACTGTTCTCCGACCAGGTATAGGCGCTGCCGCTCTCCGAGACCACCGTGCCGAACTGCGGGTTCGCAATGACGTTGACCCAGGGCGCAGGCGTGTTTTCGCCGGGCTTGAGCAGTATGATGTACTCACGTCCATCGTGGGTGAACCCGCCGAGTCCATTAAAGAAAGTCAGGTCCCTTTCGGGTGGTTCCTCTGTGGCCGCCGTCGCCGGGCGATGGGTTGGCTTGAGCCGCGCCATGGGCGGCTGAATGCGCCCGCGCCGCTCCACCTGTTCCGACAGGGTTCCGGCATCATCCGTGAGCACAATCCGGGCTACAGTCAGCAGCAGCACACGGTCCTCCTCAGCAATCTGATCTGTCCGGCGCAAAAACACCCCGCCTGCCTCGTCCAGCATTCCTGCTTCGGCGCTTGCTGCCACAAGGTTTATGATGGCATCATGCAGTTCCTGCCGGTAGCCGGAATCGTCCCCATTCCAAATAACCAGGTCCACCTTTAATCCCTTCATGCGCCAGTACGTATGCGCCTGGATAATCTGGCGAATGAGGTCTAGTTTGTTTCGGTCTCGAATACGAACCACGACAATGGGAAAGTCGCCGGAAATACCGTACCCCCAGAGCCCTGACTGCCCCCGCCTGTTTCGAATCAGAACGCTGGGGCTTGGCCGGTAAAGGGACGTCGCATAGATTATTGAACCTGCCAGTCGCCCGTACATTTGCGCCTCGGCCTCTCCAAGGTTAAGATGATGCAGTTCGGCATTGCTGTGCGTCCATGCCAAATCAAAAACACGGTCGGCAAGGCGGGGATCATGGTATTTTTCCGTCAGCGCCACCGCCGCGTTCCGGGTTTCGGCAACACCAATTACCATGTCTATGCGCGCCTTCTCATTTGGCTGAATATGGACCGTGCGGCGGATGGAAACCACTGGGTCAAGCACGAATCCCACGCTGTTCGACAATCTCCCGTGATCGTACATGGCCGCCGGTCGGGCCAATGTCCCGCCTCGTCCCACGAACTTCATCCGGTCGGTCTCGAATGTTGTTTCACGACGCGATTCCCCCTGCACCGTCATCAAATGAATCATCCACGGCGGTTGTTCTTCCGCAGACCGGGGGCGGCGTGTGCAGAGCAGTGCCGCCGGGGAGTCCAACTGTTCCGTTTGCACAAACAAATTGCTGAAGGCAGGATGGGACACATCTTGCGCGTCCGGTGCCAGCACCACCTCTGTGTAGCTGGTCACCTCAATGGTTCGTGGCCTGTCCGACCTGTTGGTGATTGTGATACGGCGCAGTTCAATATCATCTTCAGGTGAAACGCTGATTTCCGTGTGGGTTTCGATTTCGTCGTCGCAGCGTCGGAACCCCGCTTTTCCCTGTGCGAAAATTGCTTCGTATGATTTGGGGGCGGTCAGAGTCGGCTGATAGGCGCTGGACCAAAACCGCCCATTGGCCGTGTCGCGTAAATAACAGAACGTTCCCCAGCAGTCGCGCGTCGGGTCTTCCCGCCACCTGGTGATTGCCAGGTCATGCCAACGGCAGTAGCAACCCCCGGCGCTGCTGACCATAAGGTGATACCGTCCGTTAGAGAGCAGATGCACTTCGGGTACTGGGCTTGCCGGGTCGGTGAGAATACGCACGGCGCCTTCCGCCTCCGCCGAAACCGTATGGGTAATGTTTGCCTCAATTGCATGTGGGAAAAGCAACCCCGTCGCCTTTGGAATCCGTTCCTGTAACAGCAAATCAGTCGCCAGCAATGTGGGGTCTGACAGGAATCGGCGCTGCATAGGCCGGTCAAGAAGCAGATACGCCAGCGATAGCAGGCTCATCCCTTCATGATGCGCCATGAAAGAGCGCACGACGGCGCTGCTGCTCCCGAGCGGCAGACGCGAGGGCGTGTAGTCAATGGCCTCATAGAAACCGTAATGGCCTTGCCGTCCTTCCGCATCAAGCTGCTGCAGATTCCGGCATGCCGCTTCCGGCGCCACCATTAACGCCATGACCGTCGCGTAGGGCGCCACAACGAGGTCTTCGGCCAATCCACGTTTCAGTCCAAGTCCCGGAACGCCAAAAGCCCGGTACTGATAATCGAGGCGGACATCCCACATATTAAATCCGGATTCGGAGATCCCCCAGGGCACGCCGCGTTGTTTTCCGTAGGCGATCTGACGGCGCACGACCGCTTTGTACGTTTGGTCCAGCAGCGTGTTTTCGTAGGAAGGCATCACCAGCAGCGGCATAAGGTATTCGAACATTGATCCGCTCCAGCTAAGCAATGCCGGCGCGCCTTGCGTTCCGGTCAACAGACGCCCGAGGGCAAACCAATGGTTCTGACCCAGCTGCCCCTGCGAAATGGCGAAGAAACTGGCGAGCCGCGCCTCGGACGCGAGAAGGTCGTAATACCCTTTATCCATACAGCGCTCGCTGGCGTTGTACCCTATGGCGAAGAGATTGCGCGCTTTGTCAAACAGGAACAAGAAGTCCATGTTGGCGGTTTCATGACATCGGTCAGCAAGCACCTCCAACGTGCGGATGCGTTCCAATGCGTGCAGGGCGCCCTCGCCAACGGCGCTTCGCAGTTTGGTGAGCCATCTGTTTATACCGTCGCTGTCGCTGTTTTTGTGGCGCCGGTCAGCCAGAATGCTGTCAATCACCGGAATCAACGTTTGCTTCAGTCCCGCTTCTTCACGAAGCGTGAGAATATTCTCTTCATTCTTCAGCCATGCGCGCAACGCTTCGAACGCAGGTTCCTCTGCGGCAGTATTGGAGCGCAGAAGTTCCTCCGGCGGCGACGAAAGCAACACCCGTGGGGAAAGATGGATAATATCGTCGCGATGGGCAATGAGACTATTGTGTAAGCATCGCACCCATGTCTGAAACTCGCCGTGCGGCCCCTTGACAGCAACAATATTGGACGTCGTGGTGATTAAGCGATCTAGGAAAGGCATCCAGGCGTTAAGACTGCCAGGAGCAGTGTATGTTGACAATTCAGCATCCAGTCGCTTGATCTGTTGCTGCACCTCCTCGAAGATCGCAATATCACCCCCACTCTCCGGACTTTTGCTCAAGCCGCGGATTACGTCCATCAACACGTACACCGTATCCTGTAAGCCCTCTAACAGCCGTGTCGGAACGATCTTTGTATCAATCAACTCCAGTAAGCCGCGGCGCAACACCATCAAATGACCGGCAAGGTTGCCGCTGTCCACCGTGGAAACGTACTTTGGCGGCAGCGCCTCGAGAGAATGGGTGTCATACCAGTTGAAAAAATGGCCGTGATGCCGCTCCATGCGGTCAAGCGTGTCAAAAGTATTTTCAGTCCGCGCCACCAGCTGGTTTGCGGAGCAATATCCAAAGTCATAAGCAGAAAGATTCGCCAGCATTGCCATACCGATATTTGTGGGGCTGGTTCGCGGAGACAGCCTTCTCACCGGATGTTCCTGGAAATTGTCCGGGGGCAGCCAATTCACCTCTGCTGTCACAAATACCTCGAAATACTGCCATGTACGCCGCGCGAGTTTCCTCAGGAAGAGCAATTGCTCTTCGGAGAGATGAGGTTCTTTCACCTGGATGGGGCGACTCAGCCACCATGCAATGAGAGGCGAGACCAGCCACAACCCCAGGATGGGGCCGCTTAGCGGGAGATGGTCCGGCTGAATCAGGAACATAAGCACAAAAATAATGGCAGCGCACGCCGGACCAACCCACATGGTTCGAAAATGGCCCCACAGGTCGGTGCGCGCATGCGACTCAGCATCGCTTGCGGTCGTCCACTCAAGCATCTTGCGGTGTGTCCATAATAGACGTATCAGCGTACGGGTAATCGAATCGAGGCTGATGTAGGCATCGTAAGGAATAAGCACCAGGGTGAAAAAAAACTGTCCCGCCTGACGGGCAAACCCCGGCACGAAGGAATGCACATGCATTGCCAAGGGCAGTTCCGCAGGTTTGCGCGCAAGATTGACTGCCCCGGACAAAATCGGTATTGCCGCTACTACCACAAGTATCAAAAGCGTCGCTCCGGCACAAAGCCACAGCCATGGGAAGAGCCATGCGAAAACGAGTATCAGCAGCATTGCCGGCGGTACCATGCTGCGGCGGAGATTATCAAAAATTTTCCACTTTGAAAGCCCCGATATGGGATTTTCTGTCCATCGCGCATCGGTGCCGGGTACGCGCGGCAACAGCCACCAGGCAATCTGCCAGTCGCCACGAATCCAACGCCGTCGCCGACTCACATCTGCGGAATGTCGGTGCGGGTGTTCTTCGTACACCTCAACCTCGGTCAATAACGCTGCCCGCGCATACGTTCCTTCCAGCAGGTCATGGCTCAGGATGGCGTTTTCAGGAAGACCCGCGCACGCGCGATGAAAGGCGTCTACATCGTAAATGCCCTTCCCGATGAAGGAGCCTTCGCCAAAAAGGTCCTGATAGATGTCTGAGACAGCGCGCGTGTACGGGTCCAGACCCGAGTCTGCGGCAAACAGACGGACATACCAGGAACGCGACGCGCTCGGATGGCTGGTTCCCACTCGGGGCTGGATAATGCTGTACCCCTCAACCACGCGCCGCCGCTTCTCGTCAAAAACAGGGCGGGTGAGCGGATGCGCCATTGACTCGACCAGCCCGCGCGCCGTATCCCGCGGAAGTTGGGTGTCCGTGTCAAGGGTAATGACATAACGAATTTCGGGTAAAATGTTTGTTTCGCCGACAATCTCCTGAAAGGCGTCGCGCGTGCCGCCGCGCAGGAGCGCGTTGAATTCCATCAATTTCCCCCGCTTGCGTTCGTAGCCCATCCATATATGGTCCTGCTTGTTCCACCGTCGAGGACGATGAAACCAAAAAAATGCATCCGTGCGATCATTCCTATATTTTGAATTTAGGAATTCTATTCCCTCGCGGACCTTACTGACCAACGCTGCATCCTCTGGCATCGCCTCCTGTGTCGCGTCTTTCAAGTCTGTGATCAGTGCGAAGTGCAGATGTCGATCATTATTGGCCACGTAATGTATTTCAAGGGTTTCCAGAAGTTCCTGAACAGCCTGTAAACTGGAGAGCATCGTGGGCACAACCACCATCGTGCGGTGCTCGGGCGGAATACCGGCGCGGAAATCCATCCGCGGCAGCGGCTGGGGTCCGACCAACAGGGTCACAAGCCAATTAACGATTCCAATGGCGAGATGAACCACGCACATCAGCGCAGGAAGCGCCATCAAGACCAGCGCCCACGGCGGCAGCCCACCGTACACTGCCCATGAGCACAGACCCGCCATGAAACACGCGCTCAGCGCGGCGACCCCGGACAGGTAAAAGAACAGCGGATAATGCCGTACGCTCTTGCCAAACACTTGCCACAGCGACGGCTTTGTGCCCGCCGCTTTTTCTAACGCCGGGCGCCCTTTGTCAACAAGGAAATACCCGACGTGCGCTTTTCGGCTGTTAGCCTGTTCAGCGGACGAGAGGTTTGCGAGCCGGACCGCCTCATGGGCAACCTCATCTTGTGCCAACAAACTGTGCCTGGCGATCTCCTCCACCGCATGACGGTACGTATCCCGCGTGGCAAAATCCATGTTGGCGTATACGCCGGACGGATCGCTGCACAACGTCTGCTCGACAATGCACAGGTCTTCAACGAATTGTCTCCAGTCCGTCATACGAAGAGACCGGAGGCTGGTGATTGTGTTGCCTATGGATGCCTGATCAACCGCCTGCGTCTGGCTCTCCATCTGAACAAGATGGGCAATTTTGAACCCCTGTTCGGAGACGCGTCCTTCCAGCCAGTTCAGGGCCAGCGTAAAGTGAGGACTTTGTCCCTGCAAATGGCGCGTTATTTCCGCCAGAAACGCGCTGGATAAAGGCAACTCAGAGCGCGCCATGTCTGCAAGCACGAGGACCAGGTCGGAGGGATTCTCCTCGACAACATTTACCATCCGTGTTCCCCAGTCGGTCGCCAGCCCGCGATCATGCAGACTTGCCGCCACACGGGTGGCGACCCGCCGCAAATTTTCGATCAAGCCCAACTGAAGCATGATCGGGACAGCCCACAGTTCTCCCAGCGTCAAGGGCTGGACTGTCTGGTAGGAAGCGACAAAGGCGCTGAGGCTGGCCCCGTCCACGCCGCCATCCACATGCGAGATCATCTCCATGGCAATGGCGTAGACCCGGGGGTATCCCGCCATTGAACCGTTCGCCAGCCGGGGCAGGCTCTTGCTGTAAGAAGGCGGGAAATGGCGACGAACGGTGCGTATTTGTTCTTCAATTACATAAAAATTATCCAGCAGCCATTCCGCTGCAGGCACGATACGCCTGCCCTTTTTTACTGCTGCCGTGACCATGTCATAAGTTTGAATCAGTACCTGCTCGTTCTCATTCAATCTCCCGATAAGCCGATCCTTGGCAAAACCTGTCCCGAGTTCATGCAATCCCGCCAATACCTGGGCGTACTGTTCAAGCTGATTAACGCTGAAAAGATCAGCGCGGAGGGGCTTTTCTTCAGCCCTCGCCTGCAATTTGTCATAGTCGGCATCGGGCGCATGCCAGTGTGATAATCGCCTTAAATACTGTTTAATTCCAACAAGAGGCATAGTTTACCGTCGTTTCTATTGAATTGGCACATACATTACAATATCAGCATAAAAGCAACGAGGTCGGCTTTTTCCTGTTCGGTGAGCTTCAATTCCTGGATCATGTTAAAAAATTCGACGGTGTCGGCCAGGGTGAGTAAGCGGCCGTCATGCAGATAGGGCGGTGAGTCCTTGATGCCGCGCAACGGGAACGTTTTGATCGGACCGTCGGCGCTTGCCATTTGACCATTGATCATCCGGGGTTCGAAAAAGCGCTCCACCTGCAAATTGTGCATGGAGTTGTCCGTATAATAGGGTGCCGGATGACACGCATCGCACCGCGCTTTTCCAAAGAAGAGCGCCCGCCCCGCCAACTCCGACGGCGTCGCCTTTTCCGGGTCAAGTTCTCCATAGATGTTTAGCTTTGGCGCGGGCGGGAAATCGAGAATAGACTGAAATTCCGCCATGAAATGCACTTGACTGCCGCGTTCGAGGACGTTGACCCCCTTCTTGGCGGCCATAACGTGGTCGCCATCAAAATAGGCCGCCCGCTGTTCAAATTCCGTAAAGTCTTCTATGGATTTAAGGGCGCGCTGCGAACCGAACAACCGTTGGATATTCACACCGCGAAGCGACGGGGTGTCAATGCGCCGCCGAAACTCCTGGGGCCGGATATCGCCGACAAGATGCGTGGCCGCATTGGTGTGGCCGTTGACATGGCAATCGAAGCACGTCACGCCCTGGCTGGGCAATTCTGAACGCCGGTCTTTCGTGGCATTGAACTGCTGTTGCGGGAAAGGAGTAACCAAAAGCCTTAGGCCTTCGATCTGTTTGGGATTAAGCAACCCGTTGAACAATTCAAAGAAATTGATGATGGTAACGACCTGACCTTGTGACACATCTCCCAAATCCGAGCGGGTTGTCAGGAAGATCGCCGGCGGGAATTCAGGCAGAAAATGCGTCGGCAAGTCGTAGTCAAGATCAAACCGGGTGAGGTCCCGTTTTTCCTGCAGTAGAATCTCATCAATCATATGTTGGGGGAACAGCATGCCGCCCTCGGGATGATTTGGAAAGGGAAGCGGCATAAATCCCCCCGGAAACACCCCCTCTTCCTTAATCTGGTCCGGCGTCATATCCGCCAGTTGTTCCCAAGTGACGCCAGCCGGAAGTTTTACTCTGACCCCCGCCTGTACGGGTTTCCCGCGCGACATTTCAACTCCTGACAAGGGGGTGTCGCTCAGATCATAACGTTCTTCAAGCAGCGCCATGTGCCGATCCATTATTTCGGGTTTCGCCGCAGTCATTCTCGTCATGATGGACTGAAAACGTTCGTCTATCACGGAAGGCATGTAGCTGCTTTCTTCCCCTTCTGCTTCAGCATAGCCGAACATTACTGTCGTAAATACCGCAATCAAAGCGACCAGTACAACGCCGGACAGGCTTGGTCTTATCATTTTCATTTCAAGTTCCTTTCATCTGTTTATTTTGCATAACCCTCGGGAAATTATGCGCGTAACGCGCATCACCAGGGAGCCATGCGGCAACGTTCACAATAAATAACAGCGTGCTTGTTTATTCGGGCGCGGCACTCCTGATAACTAGAGTGTCTTACATTCGACAAGGATACCGGTCCAAGATAAAGTTATGGCAAACCTAAGGTAAAGATTTGGTAAACCTGAGGTAAAGACTGGGAGGAATATTTAAGTCTTTCAACGTGATTTGGGAGGGAGATAAGCAAACGCGCCTGCAGGCGCGGGGGAATTAAATTATGGCCCTCTCGTGCAACGTGAATGAGGTTGCTTCCCTACGGTCGCAATGACGGGTGAATGGTCGGTTTTTTAGGATAAAATGGAAGGAGGACGGAGACATGCTTGCTAATGCCGTTTGGCCTTCGTAATTCATCCCGTAGGGGATGGCGGATATTAGCCGGGGGTTGAGCGAAGCGATACCCCCGGACACGATCACCTGCCACCTTGGTTCATCCTTATCGGGATGACATTTTTACACAACCGTTGGAAGGTTTTTGCCGTGGATGCAGATAGTGAATTCGCATCCGACGGTTTCCTCCGCCAATGCAAGCTCCATCGGGTGATTCCTTTCTGTCTGATTATCGTATTGGAAACGCGATAATCGGATCAGCAAAATCACCCGATGGTTTTCAACTTGGCGAGTTATCCAGCACAGACTTGCATCTACGTCACGGCGAAAGCGAAGGTTCCGCTACTCTTTCAGCAGGAACGTAATCTTCATCTGGACACGATACTCGGCAATTTTTCCCTTGGCATCAATCAGTACCTCCTGGTTCTGAATCCAGGCGGACTTGATGTTCTGAAGCGTTTCCTGTGCGCGGGCAACACCTTCGTGCATCGCATCATCGAAGCTTTTTTTAGAAGATGCTTTGATCTCAGTGGTTCGTGAAATAGACATTCGTACTCTCCTTTTCTTCTGGCACATTCAACTGTTCGTGCTTTTTATCCGACATTATCCACTGGAAGCATATCCACTGGATTATCGTCCACTATGAATCTTTCTCGGCGTAATGCGGTGTTCACGAAATATTCCTTTTTTTCGAGGGGCGTTGTCGGTCCTATCGCTTTACAAGCGCAAAGACCAGCATCGCCGCGCCCACGGCTATGGAGCCTGCGCCCGCCCACACGGGAATGTTGACTGTTTCCTTTTCTGTGAATGTCAGTTCGATAGGTCCCAGGTTGGCGGTTTCCGAGCCCTTGGTATAGCTGAACTGACCATACGCCAGCC
>SKQZ01000073.1 GCA_007118765.1 Candidatus Hydrogenedentota bacterium | reverse complement strand
TTGCTTTACCCCCAGCGGCGTCAAACTGCCGCCCAATTCTGACCCGGTTGGATTTTCCTGATCATGTTGTCCGTGGCGAACAAGATATATAACCCTGACGGCCATTACTGCGGTTCTCCTCATTCATTCCAAAGTTTAAGTGGCTGGGCGGCGGTATCAACACACACGCTGTGAAGTCCCTGGCCTGAAGTGTGCGGACGCCATGCAGCATCCTGTGTGGTGACGCCATGCAGTTGGTTGCCCAGCCGGCGAATTGGTCAGCTGTAATCACCTTCGATGATATGGTAACGGAATACGAATACTATGTGCAACAAATTGTCCGGTGTGCTACGCTGCCGACAAACGCAGCAACCGGCCGCTGCGCTATTCGCGGTCTGCGCTGATGCGTACATACATCTTTTGCTCCCGCATGGCAAACCTGTCGCCAAGACGAATTAGGGCTACATAATAAAGACAAACCGTAAGCATTAACAAAACTGCTGCCACGGAAAGTCCGGCGTGGCGTATACCCGGCGCAGCGTGATCCGCATACGTTCTGTCCAGCCACATGCACAAGGCGGCGGGGGTGACCAGTATGGCAACAAGTGCCGTGGAACCCAGTCCCACCAGCAACATGCGTAATCGGCCTGTGGGCATACGCAAGGCATCGCGGTTAAACCGGTAGGGGAATTGGATGGACAGAAAATTGCCTGTTATACAAAACAGCAGGTACAAGTGTGCCACCAACATCAGCGACAACACTATCGTTCGGGGCGGCGCCCACGCCAGCAGTGCGCCCACTGCCACAAAGAAAATCGCCAATCCGATAACGAAGGGCGCGAGCGCCAGGTTCTTGGCCAGGAGTATCCTGTGACGCGGTGTGGGCAACAACAGTAATCCGTGGAAGGACGGCGCATCCACGCCAAAGATATTGAACAAAAACAGCGAGAAGTTAAAATAGGGCCATACCAAGGTTGCCATAGGAATCCAAGTGCTCTCGCCTGCCAGAAAACCGCCGTATGCGCCGGTCCGATACATGAACAGAAAGAAAAGTCCGAGGCACAGTGGCATGATCAACAGCATGCGTATATGGGGGTGCCTCGCAAAGGAATGGTAAAACGAAAGGGTCAGCGCCGTTGTATCGTCCGATAACAGGGGCAGCGTCCCGGCGGTTTTCGGGATCGCGCCATGCTGCCCGGCTTTTCCCTTTGATATGCGGTCGCGAGGCTGTGTCGTGTCATACGCGCCCATGTAGTGGCGCACTGTGGATACATACCCCAGTCGAAGTCCGAGCACAGTACACAGAAACATCCCCATCGCCGCACTGGCAACATGAACAAGAGCGAGTTCCTGCAATGCCGCCCACAGTCCATAGGCGGGCCAGAAGACAGGAATGGCGGCGGTAATCAGAAAGATCCCCGGCAATGCTGCCGCCAACGCGTCTTGAGAAAAGAAATTGTTGCCGCTACGCATTGCCAAGTGTGAAACAACTGCCGGCAGCTGGCCCAACGCCACAAAACAAAGGGGCAATATGACAAGCGCCAGGCGTCGTCGTCTTTTGTTCTCCATAATAATGGCGAGACGGCCGCGCAGGTAATAGGCCCATGCGCCCATCATAAGCATGAACAGCAGGGCAAGGGGAATGCCCGCGAGATACGCAACGAACCCGTATTGATGCGATAATCCAATCAACAGCCCCGCCAATCCCGGAACAGCGAACAACAAGATTGGGCTGAAAACGGATACGATGAAGTTCAGGGAATAGACGACTGGCAGTGAGACGGGCAGCAGGAGCATCTGTCTGAAATCCACCAAGTCAGCCCGTTGCAATTCCATCAGGACGCCCCACAGATAAAAAAACAAGTACACGCCCACCGCACCATTCAACAACAGTAGTAGCGCCGCCGGTGAGTCTTGTCGTACCGTATACAGGGCCAGCCCATAAAAAAGGATGCCCACTATTATGGCGAGAAGCGTACCGAGAAACAATAACACGCTGAAGATGACATATCCCCACAAAGCACGTTTGTTCATGCCGCGCTGAATCAGCGTCCATTTTAAGGCGAACAGGGCGCACAACTGATCCAACATCAGCGAGTTTCTCCGGTGTGTGTGTCAGATTTCGGCGCCAGCCAGGACAGCCCCGATGTTTCCCGGTCGGTATGCCCCACAATACGCAGAAAAGCCTCGTCCAGACGGTTTGTGCCGGCAAGATCCGCCAAGACGCCTTCCCACATGAGCTTGCCCTGGTTGATGATGCTCACATGGGAACACAGCCGCTCCACAACCTCCAGAATATGGGAGGTCAAAAAAATGGTGGCGCCACGGTGCAACAATCGGTCAAGCACATCGCGGATGGCACGGGAGGCGATGGCATCTATTCCTTCGAAGGGTTCGTCAAGGAAAAGCAATTCGGGGTCATGAATAATTGCGGCGCACAAGGCCAGTTTCTTGCGCATCCCGTGTGAATATTCCAAGACAAGCGTATCGTGTGCTCCGTCCAGTCCCATCAAGGCCAGGAGTTCCTGTGCCCGTTCAATGGCGGTTCGCTTTGGCAGCGCATACATCCTGCCGATAAACGTCAGGTATTCCGGGCCTGTGAGATTCTCAAACAGGCACATTTCTTCCGGGACAATGCCAATGCGTTTCTTGATGGCCGTGCTGTTGCGTTTTAGATCGTATTCCAAAATGCGCGCATCACCCGAAGTGGGCGCCACCACGCCCGTCAGCATTTTGATGGTGGTTGATTTGCCGGCGCCATTGGGACCGAGAAAACCGTAGAAAGCGCCGCGTTCAACACGCAGGGAAAGGTTGTCCACTACCGGAAGCCCGTGGTAGGTCTTGGTAAGGGAAAAGGTTTCGATGGAATATGCCATATAACGTCCTAATTCTTGAAATCTTCAAGCAGTTGTTCTACCAGCGGGCTGTCCGGCCAGATTGCGCGGGCTTGTTCCAAACATGCCTGTGCCCGCCGCGAGTCATTGTTGCGGATATGCACGCGCGCTTCGTTCAGCCACGTGTTAAAACGTTCCGCATCGGTATTGGCCGCTTCCCGCGCTTTCTCCCATGCCCGTGCGGCATCACGCCATTTCACGGGCGCACCGAAATCTTCGGCCAGGAAATAATTGAGCGCGTAATCGCGCACCACGTCGAAGGCGTGAGGCGCCAGCCGGGCGGCACGGGCCGACAATTTCATGGCCTCACGATATACTCTGGGGCGATCCCATTTCCGGTGTTGCATGATTTGCGGGAAATGGGCGAGGTAAACCTGTGTCATGTTGAACAGTAAATCCGGGTTGTTGGGCTCCAGCTCCAGTGCCCGGTCCATACTGTCCAGACCCATGCCGTACATGCCGTTGTGCATGGCGTACATGCCGAAATTTCCATGGGCGCGGGCCAGTTTCGGATCCAATTGGACGGCCCGGCGCCAATATTGCGCGGCTTCGTTGGGGCGGGCCAGGAAGTCGTGCAACAGCTCGCCGTAATAGTTGTGCAGCACTGCGCTGCGGCCAAAGCGCGCCAGCCCCATGTCATAGGCTTCCTTGACAAGCTGCAGATGGTGCTGCGCTTGTGCAGAGGCGGCAAGCGCCTCTTCCGCCTCCCCGGCTTCTTCATGTTCTCTTGCCTTGATGTATAAGGCACGGGCAATGCCGATATGCAGTCTGTCGAACACGCGCATCTGCCGCTCAAAAGTGGCTTGGTCATGCAACGCTTCGCGCAGCACCTCAAATTCTTCGGGCGCGTCGGGTGGCAGTGTCCTGCTTTGCGTGTCGGCACTGTCGGCAAAAACGCTTGCCGCATATAGCAGCATCAGAATGACGGCGCAACGTTTCATGGAGATGTTCCTTATTTTTGCGATACCAGTGCGGTGGCGGCAGTATTGCCCACAGGGAGATCATACCAGAAGACCTGTCAACCCGGAAATATCCGGGTTAAACCCGCATGTTGCGTGTTATCATGGGGCACATGCCATTTGCCGGGGCACGTCAACCACAGCGACGCATTTGTAGCTCCTGGCCCATACTGTTATTGATGCGGTATATCTGGTATGATTTCCTAAGGCTAAACACGGAGTATGTATATGTCATGTCCTGCTTAAACGAAATAGAAACACACATCATAGACGATATGCTCGGTCGAAGACCTGATCTGAAGGCCTGCGTCCCGGCAATGGAGCAACTCCATGCGGCGCTTGTGGCCTGTTACGACCGGGGCGGCGTGTTCTACACCTGTGGCAACGGCGGCTCGAATGCCGACGCATTGCATATTGTCGGCGAACTCTGCAAAAGTTTCGAGCGCAAAAGGCCGCTCGATGACTCGTTTGCGCAGGTGCTGGCGCAATTGCCGCATGGCGAAGCACTGCACGAGCACCTTGAAGCAGGCCTGCCCGCCGTTGCACTGGGACTTAACAGTCCGCTCAAGACGGCCATCGAAAATGACTGCCCGCTACCCAATATCGCCTTCGCACAAGAACTGAACGCGCTGATGAAAGCGGGAGATGTGCTGCTCTCCATTTCTACCTCCGGCAATGCAAGCAACTGTTTGATGGCGATGTCTGTGGCGAAGGCAAAGGGTAATGTCACCGCCGTGTTAACAGGGCCAAAAGGCGGCGACATGGCACAGCATGGCGATATTGTGATTCGTGTGCCGGGGGCAAGCACCAAAGAGATTCAAGAGGGGCATGTTGTGGTGTTTCACACCATGTGTTGCCTTATTGAGGCGCACTATTTCCCCGAAATACGTTAGTTCGCAGGCCGCTTATTTTTCCTGGCATGGGAATGTCATTGTGAAACAGGCCGTTCTGTAGATTGAGAACGGCAGCGAAAACCATAAGGAGTTTCTTTTCATGATTCGAGCGATTATTTTCTGTATGCTGATATTTCTTCTGTTCGGGGCGCGTGAGACGGTCGGGCAGGAATGGTTCAAAGGCAATCTGCACATGCACACCCTGTGGAGTGACGGTGATGCCGCGCCGGAATATGCGGCCGCGTGGTACAAAGATAACGGATGGGATTTCATCTGCTTTACGGACCACAACATCCTGCTTGAAGGGGAAACGTTTAAGCCCATTGCCGACGAGTCTGTGCTGACCCCCGATTGCGTGGACGCGCTCCGCGAACAGTTTGGCGATGATTGGGTGGAGACCCGCGAGCAGTTGGGGCGGCTGCGCATGCGCCTCAAAACATTTGAAGAACTGCGCGCACATTTTGAGGCGCCCGGCAGTTTTCTGCTCATGCAGGGTGAGGAACTTACCACCTTGGGCGGGAGCCCGCATGTAAATGCCATCAATTCTGTGGAACGCATTGGCGGTCTGACTCAGGATGATATTGCGGTTGTTACCGATGAATATATGGCTTCAATCGAGGCGCAGGCAGAGGCGCATGGTCGTCCCATAGTGCACTTCCTGTGTCATCCAAACTGGTCGGACGCCGTCACGATAGAGGAAGCGATCAAGATTGAGCGCTTGCGTTATTTTGAGGTCTATAACGGACATCCCGCCGTGAACAACTGGGGACACGAGGAGCATGGATATCCTACAACAGACCGCATCTGGGACGTTGTACTTTCCATGCGCCTGAAAAGCGATCCCGGTTATTTCCTGTACGGACTTGCCACGGACGATGCCCATAACTATCATCGCATGGGGCGCGGCGCAAATCCCGGTCGGGGCTGGGTGATGGTGCGCGCTGAAGCGTTGGAGACAGAGGCCTTGTTGGCAGCAATAAAGGCCGGCGAGTTTTACGCGTCCACAGGTGTGTCGCTGGACAACATCACCCGCAACGCCTCCGGCATTTCCTTTGATATCATCGCGACACCCGGTGTTTCTTATACCACCCGCTTTATTGGCACCCGGCGGGGGTTTAACACGGAATCCGAGCCGGTGCTGTGCGAAGACGGCGAGCCCAAACCACGCGCGTCGCGCCAGTACAGCGATGAGATTGGCGTGGTGCTGGCGGAAACCACGGACACCTCACCGTCCTATACATTCACGGGCGACGAATTGTACGTGCGTGCGAAAGTCGTTTCGGACACGCCCCATCCAAACCCTTTCCGTGAGGGCGATACGGAGATGGCATGGGTGCAGCCCGCCATCGTGGGTCAACTTCAGGAGTAACAATAATTCATGCACACATCTTTTATGCCGAAGATCGCGTGTATTGGCGCGGGTAACGTGGGAGCCACCGTTGCCCAGTATTGTCTGGAGTTGGAACTGGGAAATGTTGTGTTGACAGACATTGTCGATGGGCTGCCGCAAGGGAAGGCCCTGGACATGACCGAGGCCGGGCCCATCCGCAATTACAGCACATGCTGTATCGGCACAAACGACTACAAAGACATTGCAGGCGCCGATATTGTGGTCATCACGGCCGGCCTTCCCCGGAAGCCCGGCATGACCCGCCTGGACCTGCTCGAAAAGAACGGGAATATCATCGCCGGGATATGTAAAGAGATTAAGCAGCATGCACCCGGGGCCATCGTAATCATGGTGACCAATCCGCTTGATGTAATGGTGGGGCTGGCCCATGCAACGCTGGGCTTCCCCGACAATCGGGTCCTGGGCATGGCCGGATGCCTTGACAGTGCGCGGATGCGCGCTTTTGTGGCGATGGAGTTAAATGTCAGCATGAAGAATGTGGACACGATGGTGCTCGGTTCCCACGGAGATGCCATGGTGCCCCTGCCGCAATACACCACGGTGTCCGGAATCCCGATTACCGAGTTGCTCCCCAAAGAACGCATTGATGCCATCATTGCGCGCACCCGCGACGGCGGCGGCGAAATTGTGCGGTTGCTCAAAACAGGCAGCGCCTATTATGCGCCTGCGGCGGGCGCCGCCCGCATGGTGCAGGCCATCGTACGGAATGAGCGCCAGGTATTGCCCTGTGCGGCCTTGCTCAAAGGCGCCTACGGGTTGCACGATATTTTTATGGGTGTGCCCTGCATACTTGGGACAAACGGCGTGGAGGAAATCCTGACGCTGGACCTGTCCAAAGAGGAACTGGAAGCGCTGCATCATTCGGCCCAAGAGGTGCGGGAAGGCATGGACGGGTTAAAGCAACTCGGCCTGTTGTGATACGTCTGAGTTTCTCGGCTTAGGCATCTTTTTGTAACACGCGTATTCTACTTACCATAAGGTCATCGTTATCGCGAACAACGCGCCGCGACCTCATGTACCGGATTGCCGCGTCGGCTTATTGTCGGGTTTCCATGAAGGCGTCCCAGAGGTCTTGGCGTATGTAGGCATGAAGGAGGACGCCGGGGCGCAGCGCGTAAAACTCGAAAAAATAATCCTCGCGCAGATGGTCTTGTAGCATGTCGTAGAGTTGTGGCGCAGCCAGAATAATGTCTGCATCCGCCTGTTCCGGAATACGATGCCAATAGCCGACGCGTTCGTAATTGCGCAGATACCAGGGCAACGGCCAATAATCGCCGTCGGGGCGAATGATGTTGATGTGCAGGTTATACGCCTCCGGTGCGACCGCCGCGATGTCTTCAATGCGGTTTGTCAGCCGATGCAAAGCGGTGGACGGGTGTGCGTACACGTATGGATTGCGTGCGTCCGCATGATAAATAAAATTGCCTTGGTAGTTTTGGCGGCCCATGTGCGCGGCCCCTGCAAGCAATGCAACACACAATGCGGCTTGTACGATGCGCCAGCGCCCCAAGCGTACTACGGTTGCCGCCCCAATGCCCGCCAGCAGTATGATGCCATGGTAGAACACAAGCAGGTTCCACGGTGTTTTATAGGGGATGGCGGCGTATAAAAGCAGTGCTGTGACAGTGTAAAACGCCACGAAACGCTTGAACATGACGGCATGGCGATCCGTGTTGTGTGTTGCGGACCCGGCAGGTTCGCTGCGTGGCCACAAGGCCGTCAGCAGCCCCGGAATCGCCAGTATCAACACCAGAGCCTCGGTCCAGCGCGGCCCGACCTGTCGTTGCGTATGGATCAGCAGCATCAGGTAATAATGCCACGGCTGGTTGTGTATGGCGGCGCTTCCTTCCCCTTCGGCGCGGGGCAGGTAATGGGCGTAGGTCAACAACGAATCAAGCGGGCCGCGCAGGTTTGAAAAGAAGGATGAAAAAAGGGTGACAGAGACCAGCAGCGCCACGGCGCATGTAACAACGGCGTATTCAACAGCGCCAAAGTCGCGCAGCATGTGCAATTGCCCGGATACGGCCTTGCCGTCGCGTATCCGCCCGTATAGCAGGGTCATGACAAAGGCGGCCAATAGGCTCATGGCTATCAGCGCGGAAGTTTCTTTGGTGGCATGCACCAAACCGAGGCAGACGCCAAGTGCCAAGGCCTTTTTCACCGTGGGTCGCTGCCACAAGCACCACCCTGCAACCAACACCGCCTGGGTAAAACACACGAGCAGCATTTCCTGGACGTAATACCGGCTGTAATAGGCCATGGCATGGGACACGGTCATGAACAGGGTCGCCCACAGCATGGCGCCCGGGCCGAGCGCATGACGGAGCGGCCACAAAAGCAGTAGGGTGATCAGTCCGAAAATAACGGTGACCATACGGTACTGCGTTATGGTGGTGTCGGCGAAAGAGTCGGCGCCACTGAGCCACAACACCGGCAGAGTGAAATAATAGAGGGTGGGACCATGGTGTTCGTGCGGGTCGTACACATATTCGCCCGTCTCAAAGAGGATGCCCGTTTTCACCGCTTGGTTAGCTTCGTCGCCGTGCACGGGTCGCAAATCGAGTTGGGGCACACGGAGAGCGATGGCGGTACAGAGGATGAGCGCGAACAGCGCCATCACAAGGATATGCTGTTTGTTAGTCAAGGGCAAATGCTTTCGTGGTCAGGGCATAGGGCGGACGTTTTAGTTTAACGTGCACGCCTCTTTATTTACGTTCGGCCAAAAGGGTAAAATGTTCCGAGCGCGTCATTCTTCGGGGCATGTTACTATTACCAACCGACAGGAATCAACGAACGACAGCAGCCACCTGTAGTCATACAAGTAGAAACGCTTATGAACATTCTTGGCATATCCTCCTTTTATCATGACAGCGCGGCGGCATTGCTGTGTAACGGCGATATTGTGGCGGCAGCGCAAGAAGAGCGGTTTACACGCAAGAAGCATGATCCGCGTTTTCCCGCTCATGCCGCGGCCTATTGTCTGCGTGAGGGTGGTCTTGACGTAAATGATTTGGACTACATCGCGTTTTATGACAAGCCGCTTGTGAAGTTTGAGCGGCTGCTGCTCACCTATCTGGCCAACGCGCCCCACGGCTATTTCTCGTTCCTCATGCAGATGCCGTCCTGGCTTAAAGAAAAACTGTTTGTCCGCGACACCATCCGTCGGGAAATGAAGTATCAAGGCGAAATGCTGTTTTCCACCCATCATTTGTCGCATGCCGCCGCCGCCTTCTTTCCGAGCCCTTTTGAACAGGCCGCCGTTATCACGGTGGATGGCGTGGGGGAGTGGGCCACCACCACCTACGGGGTTGGCGATGGCAATAAAGTGCGCATCCTCAAAGAGATCAATTTTCCCCATTCCCTGGGCTTGTTGTATTCCGCTTTCACGTACTTCGCCGGGTTTAAGGTAAACAGCGGCGAGTATAAGTTGATGGGGCTGGCGCCCTATGGCGAACCGCGCTACGTGGATCGCATCAAGTCGGAACTCATTGATATACGGGAGGACGGCTCTTTTCGATTGAACATGCGGTATTTCGACTATTGTGCCGGGCTGCGAATGACCAACCGTCGTTTTGCCGCATTGTTTGACGGACCCGAACGCAAGCCGGAGTCCAAAATAACGCAACGCGAAATGGATATTGCCCGCAGCATACAGGTGGTGACCGAAGAGGTAATCCTCAACATTGCGCGGCATGTTCACCGGAAAACCGGCATGAAACACCTCACGCTGGCGGGCGGCGTGGCCTTGAATTGTGTGGCCAACGGGCGGTTGCTTCGTGAAGGGCCGTTTGACAATATCTGGATACAACCATGCGCGGGTGATGGCGGGAACGCACTGGGCGCGGCGTTGTTTGCATGGCATCATCTTCTGGACAAGCCGCGCACGCCCTCATCGAAGCGCCAGAAAGCCACCCTGCTTGGTCCCGCCTATTCCGATGCCGAAATTCAGGCCTATCTCGATAGACACAAAATACCCTACCGAAAACTTAACCATGACGAATTGCCCGGTGCGGTGGCGGAATTGATTAGCCAGGGGAAAGTAGTGGGCTGGCATCAGGGACGCATGGAGTTTGGGCCGCGTGCATTGGGTGCGCGCAGTATTCTTGGCGACCCCCGCTCCCGGGAAATGCAGTCTGTGTTGAACCTTAAAATCAAGTTCCGCGAATCATTTCGTCCCTTCGCACCCACGGCGCTGGCCGATCATGCCGATGCCTACTTTGACTTGCGCGGCAACGAAAGCCCATACATGTTGCTTGTGGCCGATGTGGCGCGCGAACGGCTGCGCACCATGACCGAAACGGAAAAAGAAGCCTGTGGATTTGATAAACTGCGCGTGGTGCGTTCCGACGTGCCGGCCATTACCCATGTGGATAATTCGGCGCGGGTACAAACAGTCAACAAGGATGATCACCCGCTGTATTACAAGCTGCTTCAGGCCTTCCACGAAAAGACCGGCTGTCCCGTAATCATCAATACCTCTTTCAATGTACGGGGCGAGCCCATTGTGTGTACGCCGGAGGAATCGTATATATGTTTCATGCGCACCAAAATGGATTATCTCTGCATGGGATCGTTTCTGTTGGACAAGGCGGATCAGGAGCCGTGGGAGGAAGAAGACGACTGGCGCGAAACATTTGAACTCGACTGATTCATGACAGGAGCCACGCATTATGTTGGATATTGACACTTCCAGCCGTACAGAGCAGCGGAAATTCGGGTTGGTAATGGCGGCGGCCATTATCGTTCTCGGTTTGATTCGCTATGCGTTGCACGGGTTCGCGCAGTTCCCGGTCTATTTCTTTGCGGTGGCGTGTGTGTTTGCTTTTCTGGGAGTGTGCTGTCCCCGGATACTCAAGCCGGTGTTTATCGGCTGGATCAAGTTTGCCGTTGTGCTCAACTGGCTTATGACCCGATTGTTGTTGACCGCCGTCTACTGGCTGCTCATTGTGCCCATGGGCATTGGCATGCGCTTGGTTGGCAACGATCCACTGAAACGGAAGTGGCTCGCCCGGGATGAATCCTATTGGGATGCCCCGGAAGAACAGCCCGAAGAGTTCGAGCGCTGGCACAACCAGTTTTGACCCGACGAATCAGGCGGATTGCCCGCCACTTGCAAACCACTCACTGATGATGGCCGCCGTTTCCCGCGGTTTTTCCTGCGGAATGAAGTGTCCCGTATCGGGCAGTGTTATCAGTTGCGCATTAGGCAAGTGACTGTGCTGATGGTGAGCGTGAGCCGCCATGTAACTGTCCTCACCGGTAACCACCAGGGCCTCGGCGCGCATGTCCGCAAGCCGGTCATACAGGCTTATTGCCCCGCCAAACTCATAGACATACGCCTCAATTTCACCGGGACATTTGATTGTGACCGCGCCGTCTTCACACGTAGTAAACCCATGTTCAATGTAGGCGTCCAGTGCCTCGGGGGCCCAGTTTTCCATGGGCGGCTTGTTGCCAAGTCGTTGTCGGGCTGCGTGCGGCGAGTCAAACCGTTCCCGGCGTCTGCGGGAGCGTTCGGCCAAGGGCAATGCCGTGGGAAAAAACTCCGGCGGCGCAATGATGGCGTCAATCAGCACCACCCGCGAGAACCGGCCGGGGGCCATCAGTTCCGCATATACAATGGCCGATGCTCCGCCGGAATGGCCCACGGCCAACGTCCCGTCAGGCAGGTTGAGTGCGTCGGTGACGGCCAACAGGTCCTCGGCGAAGCCGCGCCATGTGTATGCGGCGCCGACACGAGGCTTGTCAGAATCCCCGTGGCCACGCGCATCCGGCGCAATCACACGGTTGTCAATGGACAAATGAGCGATAACCGGTTCCCATACCCGTGCACATACTCCCGTGCAGTGGCAAAACAGGATTGGCGGCTCAGTGCCCGGGTAATCATAGGCTGTCAGGGAGATGGCTGCGCCCGGCAAACGCCGCGACGTGGGGGTTATGGAACGCATTGACAATACAAATCCCCTTGGTTAAAAGATTGCCGGTGCAAACCCCAGGGCTTCGACAATCTTTTCCTCGACAGGTTCGACAGTGCAGGGCTGCGATGCCGCCGCGATGGCGTTGTCCGGGTCCTTCAAGCCGTGTCCCGTGAGAATGCACACCACGCGAACACGTTCACCCGTGCGTGGCTCCACGTCATCAAAGAAGCCTTCGCCAGACAATTTGATCAAACCGGCAACGCTCGCAGCGCTGGCAGGCTCACAAAATATGCCTTCCGTGCGGGCCAGCAAGGAGTAGGCGTCGCGGATTGCATCGTCCGATACCATGTCAATCAGCCCGGATGATTCGTCTCGCGCCGCCTCTGCCGACTGCCAGCTTGCGGGATTTCCGATGCGAATGGCCGTGGCATAAGTATCGGGTTCCGCCACGGGATGCCCAAGCACGATGGGGGCGGAGCCCATTGCCTGGAACCCCAGCATACGGGGCAGCGCATCGCTCTTGCCGCACCCGTGATACTCTTTGTACCCTTTCCAATAGGCCGTAATGTTGCCGGCGTTTCCCACCGGCATGGCCTGAAAATCAGGGGCTACGCCGTCAAAATCGTCAAGGATTTCAAAAGCCCCGGTTTTCTGGCCTTCAATGCGATAGGGGTTGATGGAGTTCACGAGCGCGATGGGGAAACTTTCGCAAAGGCCCCGCACAAGGGTCAGCGCTTCGTCAAAGTTACCCAGTATTTGAATGACCTGTGCGCCGTGTACCATGGCTTGGGACAGTTTTCCAAAGGCGATTTTACCTTGTGGAATAAGAACCACGCACTTGATGCCCGCACGGGCGGCATAGGCGGCGGCTGACGCAGACGTATTGCCGGTGGAAGCGCACATAATCATTTCATATTGCTCTTCCACCGCCCGCGTAACGGCCATGGTCATGCCGCGATCTTTGAAAGAGCCCGTAGGATTGAGCCCCTCATACTTGAGGTATATCTCAAGTTTCGGGTGGATGGCGGCGCTCAGGCGTCGCGCCGCAACCAGCGGGGTCGAGCCTTCATTCAGCGTTATGACGCATGTATCATCAGATACCGGCAAATGGGTACGGTAACGCTCAATAACGCCAACGTTGTTCATGTGGGGCAACCTTTCTGTTTACAGGGCCCGCAGCAATTGCGTGGATTCAGTGATAAAGTCCAGTTGGTCTATTTCCGCCAGAGCGGCCGTAACGCCCGATTCGATGGTGGCGTGGGTCATCAGGATAACATGAACCGGCTCGCCTTCTTCCTGGTCTTTCTGGATACAGGAGGCAATGCTTACGCCGTGTTTGCCAAGAATCGAGCACACCTCGCCCAGCACCCCGGGATGGTCTTCAGCCGTCAGTCGCAGGTAGTATCTGCCGCGAAGCAGTCCAATGTCGCGCACCTGCAGGGCATGGGTGTAGGAAAACGGTTTTGTTGCGGCATTTGAACCGCACCGCGCGATATCCACAACATCCGCCACCACCGCGCTGGCCGTGGGCATGCGGCCCGCGCCACGCCCATAATACAGTGTGTCATCCGCACAGTCGCTTTCAACATGCACAGCGTTAAATTCGTTGCGCACAGACGCCAGCAGATGGTCTTCGGGGACAAGGGCGGGATGCACCCGCGCTTCGATGTCGCCTTCCACCTTGCGGATAACAGCCAATAATTTGATGAGATAACCCATTTCGCGGGCATAGGTCACGTCCAGATGGGTAATGGAGGTGATGCCTTCCACCGGGATGGCGTCCAAATCTATTTGCGTGCTGTACGCCAGCGAAGCCAATATCTGGCATTTATGTGCCGTGTCATGGCCGTTGATATCCAGATCAGGCGGGGTTTCGGCGAAGCCGTGGGCAATGGCCTGATCGAGGGTTTGTTGAAATTCAAGCCCGTCGTAGGTCATGCGGCTCAAGATATAATTGCATGTGCCGTTCAATATGCCGTATATGGCGCGCACATGATTTGCAACAAGCCCTTCACGCAATGCCTTGATGATGGGGATTGCCCCCGCGACGGCCGCTTCATAGCGCAACTCCACACCGTTTTTTATGGCAGCCTCGGCAAGTTCCACGCCGTGTTTCGCCAGCAACATCTTGTTCGCCGTAACCACATGCTTGCCTGCGTTCAACGCTGCAAGCATAAACGTCTTGGCCGGTTCCACGCCGCCAATCAACTCACACACCACGTCTACCTTCGGATCAGCAATCAACGCGTGTGCATCGTTGCTCACGGTGACATTGTCAAGATCGAAGTCGCGCAACAACGCCTCGTTCAATTCGGCCACGTGTTGCAATACCACCTGTGCGCCCGTCTTGTCCGCGATGACGCCGGTATTTCCCGTCAAGATTTCGATTACACCGCCGCCGACTGTGCCGGCGCCGATTACGCCTACGCCAATTACCATAAGATCTTTCTTTCTTTACTTGCTGTGGAAAACGCTGCTGTTTCAAAAACTATGTATGCTGCAACCGGAAGAAAACAACCGCCTCAACCGGTTGCTTCACAAAACATTCTGTCAGGAGGCCACTTCAATGATCGCGATGACGTCGCCAACGCACACACGGTCATCCTCTTGCACGCGCTGTTCACGCAGTATGCCCGTCTGTGGACAGGGCACCACAAAGTTGGCCTTATCAGTGGCGACTTCCAACAGATCATCGCCTGCCTGTAAAGAGGCGCCAACAGCGACCGGCCAAAAGGAGACTGTTGCTTTGACCGTCTTGTTGCCCGCATCCATATCCGGCAACAAGACCTCCAAATGTGTTGTCATAATCACACCTCGTACTAATATACCTTATTGAAGGACTGAAACGCATATAAACAACGCACATTATCCGGCACGCTGTTCTTCCGTCAATTCTTCCGCATGATAAGAACTGCGCACAAAGGGACCGGCCATAACAAAGGCGAAACCCGTGTCACGAGCCATTTGCTCATACCTGTCGAATTGTTCGGGCGGTACAAATGACTGTACGTCAACATGGCCGCCGGCAGGCTTCAGGTATTGGCCGATGGTGACGGCATCGCAGCCTGCATTATGCAGATCACGCAGCGTGTCCTGAATCTCCGGGTCAGTTTCGCCACAGCCAACCATAAACCCGGACTTCACATGGCACGACGGTTTAAGCGTTTCCCGTGCAAGTTCCAGCACGGATAAACTGCGCTCGTAGCATGCACGCGGGTCGCGCAACAGAGGGTGCAACCGGGCCACAGTCTCAATGTTATGGGCGAAAACATCAGGATTGGCGGCGGCTACCCGTTGCACGGCGTCGGCAGCGCCGCCAAAATCAGAGGTCAACAACTCAATCGTTGCATCAGGACAGCGTGAGCGCACCTGTTCGGTTACCGCTACAAGCTGCGCGGCGCCGCCGTCCGGCAGGTCGTCGCGAGTAACGGTGGTTACCACAACATGCCGCAGTCCCAAGCGCCGCACCGCCTCGGCGATACGGGCGGGTTCTTCGGGATCGGGCGTTTCCGGTGTTCCTGACGGTACGCCGCAGAAAGGACACTTCCGGGTGCATACACGTCCCAATATCATAAACGTAGCCGTGCCGCGTTGCCAGCATTCGCCCTGGTTCGGACATTGTGCCCCGGCACAGACCGTATTCAACGTCAAGGCGTCAAGGGTGTTGCGCACAACGGCGTTTTCACTTGGCACAGGCCATCGGCGACGCAGCCAAGGCGGAAAGGTACGCGGTCTTTGGGATGCTGGGGTTGACATAATGGCGGTTGCAACTTCTTGTTATACGGATGTTCGTGATAACGTATTGCGGAGACGGCTGTATTTTCTACAACTGCTTAACCACAGTATAACACAGCAAGGCAGCGAGCGTGAAAACGTATTGCCATTGGTGTATGGGATATTTGTCTGCGTTTTATTTTGTCCCGGCCCGGTATGCTACACTCCCAAACAGATGCCTTGCCGAGTACTGTGCAGTGGCGAATGATTGAAAACGGTTTTTGTTACGCAACAAGGAGAGCATCATGGCGTGCTTTATGCGTTTTACAACGGTGTTGTTGTTGCTTCCGGGACTGGCTATCCTGCGTGTTGCGGCTGATCAGCCGCAGTGGGGCGCGTGGCATACGCGCAATATGGTGTCCGAAGAGACCGGGCTGCCGGTTCAGTTTGATTTGGAAACGGGAGAAAACGTCTTGTGGACAGCGTCGCTGGGCGGCGGTTCGTATGGTTCGCCGACGGTAGCGCAAGGCCGTGTATTCGTGGGCTCAAACAACTCCGAGCCCCGTGACCCGCGCCATCAGGGAGACCGCGGTACACTGCTTTGTCTGGATGAGAAGGACGGCAGTTTGCATTGGCAGTTTTTGACGCCCCGCATTGGTGGAGACCGCTACCTGGATTGGCCGGGTGTGGGGATTTGCTCGCCGCCAACGGTGGAGGGGGACCGCGTGTATACGGTGACAAACCGCAGTGAGGTGATTTGTTTGGATTTGCACGGGCTTGAAAACGGCAATACAGGCCCGTTCACCGACGAGGGGCGCTTGATGACCCCGCTCGATGAGCCGCCCATTGAAGCGCAGCCGCCCGACGCCGATGTGGTATGGGTGTTTGACATGCGGGAAGAAATTGGCGTCTACCCGCACGATGCTCCGTACACATCAATTCTGGTGGTCGGTGACTACTTGTACTTGAACACGGGCAATGGCGTGGACAATACCCATGTCACCGTGGGCAATCCCGACGCACCAAGCCTCATTGTACTGGACAAGAATACGGGGCGGCTCGTGGCCCGTGACGACGAAAACCTTGGGCCGCTCATTTTTCATGCCACATGGGCGCCGCCTTCGCTGGGCGTTGTCAATGACCGGCGATTGATATTCTTTGGCGGCCCTGACGGCGTATGTTATGCCTTTAATGCGCTGCCGCCGCAAGTCCCGGACACAGTACAGACGCTGGAGCGCGTGTGGCGCTTTGATTGTGACCCGGACGCACCCAAGGAAAATGTGCATGAATACTCGAACAACCCGCGGGAGGGCCCCAGTCAAATTGTGGGTATGCCGGTGTTTTACAATGACCGGATTTACGTTACGGCCGGTGGTGACATCTGGTGGGGGAAACGGCAGTCTTGGTTGAAATGCATTGATGCCACGCAGGAGGGCGACATTACCGAAACAGCAGAAATCTGGTCGTATGAATTTCCACGCCAGACGAGCGCCACACCCGCCATTCTCAACGGACTTGTGTTTATCACCGACGATGCAGGTCATGTGCATTGCGTGGATGCCGAGACAGGCGAGCTCTATTGGAAGCATCGCGCAGGGCGGTCTGTATGGGGCTCTGCTTTGGGCGCCGAAGACCGGATTTATGTAGGTGCCCGTTGCGGCACCTTTTCGGTGATTGCCGCCGACAAATCGTTGGATGTACTGTTTACGACACGGTTCCCGGACGAGATTACCGGGACCCCCACGGCAGCGAATGGCGTACTTTATGTGGCGACATTAAGCCGGTTGTACGCGCTTCAATAAACGGCTGCCGGCGTTATTGCAGGTCTCCACCACCTGCGATGGCGATGTACTGAAGAAAGATAGGTTCACCCTGAAAATACTTGTCTTCGCGACGAGGGCGCAAGCCCGACGCGGCAATAGCCCCAACCGTCTTCGCGACGAGGGCGTAAGCCCGACGCGGTAATCTGCGACATCATATCGCGTCGCTCCGCTCGCGATGACGATGATTTTATGGTATTGAGATTAGGTATTGTACAAAGTGCTTTGGCAGCAATACGGTATGGAACGAACAGGAGAGATGCAATGAAACACGCGACGCAAGTGGTATTTTTTGCCATAGCAGCAAATAGAACGCCGCACAGCTTGGTTTTGTGGGGGCTTGTATGCGTACTGATGGTTGGCGCGTCCGGCTTGGCCTACGCTGAGGAAACAGAAATCTATCTTGTTGTCAATCCTTATGCGGATGTTGATTGGGACAGCGTATCGCACCATAAATTGAACCTGCATACGCACACCACGGAAAGCGACGGGCGCATGTCCCCGAGTGAGGTGATTGATGCCTACCATGAGCGGGGTTATGACGGGCTCGCCATCACGGACCACAATATCTGCACCTGGCCATGGACTGATTTTGATCGCGATCCGGATGCGTTGGGCATGCTTGCCATTCCCGGCAATGAACTGTCCCACCACCATCACGCGTTGAGCTTGTTCACGGGCTATGAAACGGACAGCAGAGATATTGGCGACGCATTGCGGGGTGTCGGCGATTCCGGCGGCATGGCGATTTTGTGTCATCCGGCGATGCACTGGGTGCGCGACTATGCGGCGCCCGGTCTGCAGGTAGCCTTGACGCCGCCCATGCGTGCGCTTACCCAGGGGGATTTCACCGTCGAAACATGGTTCCGCACCACCGACGCCGAGCGCAACATCCTGCTGGGCAATTATTCAGGTGATTATGAGGGGGCATTAAATCTTGAACTGCACACCGATAACCGGGTGCGTGTTTTTCTACAACCCCACGGTGACGGGCGCACAGTGAGCATCAACGTGTCAGCGGACGCGCTGGACATCGATACGCGGGATGGACAATGGCATCATCTGGCGGGCATACGACGCGATGATACCGTGTATCTATATCTTGACGGACAACTCATTGAAACCAGAGACGACGCGGCGGGCCATTTTGATTTACAAGGCGACACCTTCTATATAGGGCGCGACAGCCGACCAAGAAATACCCCGCTGGATGGCGATCTGTTCCGTGCGCGACTGTGGCGGCGGGCGCTGGATGCGGAAGAAGTGGCGGCATTGGTGACCGGGCAGCCTGTCGCCAAGAACGGGCTGTTGGCGGAATATGCCGCTTCTGACACGCTTGGCGCGGAATCCGCCGGACATGCCGATGGCCCTTTCCCGGCCGTATTGGCCGGTGCGGCGCCCGTTGTCATTGAAGAACTGCCGCCGGTGTATGCGGACGCGGATGAAGCATTCAACGCGTTGCAATTTCTCACGGATGGGTTCCCGGAGTTTGTGCCCGAAGCCACTGTGGCACGGTACGCGACTTTGTTTCAGCGTCATGCAGTCCTGAAGGGCATGGAAGTCCATAATCGCACGCGGCCGGACCGCGAATATCCGTTGGACCGCGAGTTGTGGGATCGGCTTCTGGCAGAACTTATGCCCGAGCGTCCGGTGTGGGGGGTTGCCACGGACGACATGCATCGCATCCAGCAACTGGGCGGCGATTGGGTGGTAATTCCGGCGCCGGAACTCGACATGGCGACAGCGCGGATGGCGTTGTCAACAGGCCGGTACTTTTTTGCCTCCACGCGGCTGCATGAGCCGGACGCCGCTGATGTGGACGGCACGCCGCGTATTGAGCGTGTTGCGCATGACGCAGGGGCCGGACGTTTGGAGGTGACCGCGACTGTGGCGGGGGAGACGCTTGACGACGCGGCGTATGTATGGATTGCCGACGGTGTTGAAGTGCAAACAGGCCCAACCCTTTATTATCGGGATATTGAGGGACTGAACGCTTACGTGCGGCTGGAAATCACCGGCGATGGAGGCACAACCTACACCAATCCTTTCGGATTCTCGTCCCAACCGACACTCTTTCAGTGTCGCGGAGATGGTGATACGG
>SKQZ01000417.1 GCA_007118765.1 Candidatus Hydrogenedentota bacterium | reverse complement strand
GTCTTCAGACCGACTTCTATAGTCAGAGCATGATTCATGATAGATGTATTCCCGGCAATACTGGCCCGCATATTTCACCCCGTCGTGGCGGGGTTGCGCCTGCGAATCTTACACCATATCAGGTGCTTTGGCGCAATCTTCACAGGCTCACGACGAAACCTGATGAAATATCCGGGCTAGAAGGAAAGCGGATGGCGCCGCCATTTTCAGCGCACGAACCGCAACGTCTTACGAAAGGATAACAAAAGGAACACACGGCAATCCATCAGGAGCCGATGCGCTTGCCGAGGTAGCGTGCCGCCGGAAAATGTTATATAATAGCGCCCATGACCGATAAATGGATGCGCATAGCCGATGTCTCCCCCCACCATACGACGCCGATGGTACGCCAATTCTTGCAGGCCAAGGCGGCGTGTGGCGACTCGTTGTTGTTTTTCCGAATGGGTGACTTTTACGAGTTGTTTTTTGAGGATGCGGTGGAAACCGCCGGGTTGTTGAATCTGGCATTGACCTCACGGGATGGCGCGGAAAAGGATAAACGGATACCGATGTGCGGCGTGCCGGTCCGGGCCGTGGACGCTTATGTGGCGAAGTTGGTGCGCATGGGCCGGGCAGTCACGATTTGCGAGCAGGTGGAAGACCCGCGAGAGGCCAAGGGCATTGTCAAACGCGAGGTGGTGCGCACAGTCACGCCGGGCACGGTAATGGAGTCGGACCTGCTGGAGGACGGGCAAAACAACTTTCTGGCCGCCGCGCTGGCAACGGATACGGCGGTGTGCGCGGCTTTTGCCGACATCTCCACCGGCGCGTTTTTAACCCTCGCAACCGATCCAACGGGCAGTGCGGTGTTGGACGAATTTGCGCGGCTGGCGCCATCGGAGGTGTTGTTGACCGAGGGCGCCGACACGGCGTTCATCGCCACGTTGCAACAGCGTTTTCCAGAGACCACTTTTACCATGCGCCCGGCGGAGGACTTCGATACCGAACAGGGGGGCGAAGCATTATTGCATTTGTTCCGCTTGACCACGCTCAAGGGGCTGGGCGATTTGGCCGACGCACCGGGCGCATTGGGGTGTGCGGGCGCGCTGGTGGCCTATATCCGCGAGACACAGCGCGACGGCATGCCCTATTTGGCGCTGCCCCGCCATCAACAACCCTCGGCGTTTGTAGCGCTGGACGCCAACACACAGCGCAATCTGGAGTTGACCGCCACGCTGAGTGACAAATCGAAGCGGGGCTCCTTGCTGGGCGTGCTCGACCGCACCCTCACGGGCATGGGCCAGCGAAAACTGCGGCAATGGATTCTGCATCCTCTGGCGGAAGTGGACGCCATCCTTGAACGGCAACGGGCCGTGTCTGAGCTGTTTGAAAACATCACGTTGCGCATGGGTGTGCGCGATCAGCTCAAGGGCATGCCCGATATTGAACGACTGTTGGGACGCATCAGTGCGCGGGCAGGCAATGGGCGCGACGTGAAAGCGTTGGGCGCGGCCATAGGACAGACGCCGGAATTGCGTGCCGCCCTCGAAACGGCCCATGCGCCGTTGCTCAAAAGCCTGTTCGAAGCGCTCGATCCGCTTGAGGATGTTACCGGCCGCATTGATGCCGCACTGGTGGACGAACCGCCGGTAACGCTTAACGAAGGCAACCTCATACGGCAAGGGTACAACGCGGAGCTGGACCGGCTGCGCGACTTGGTTCACGGCGGCAAAAACTGGATCGCCGCCCTGCAACAACAGGAGCGGGAACGCACGGGCATCACAAAACTGAAGGTGGGCTATAACCGGGTGTTCGGCTATTACATTGAAATAAGCAAGGCCCAGGCAAGCCTGGCCCCTGAGGACTATGAACGCAAGCAAACCCTTGCAAATGCCGAGCGCTTCATTACGCCGGAATTGAAGCAACGGGAAGAAGAGATTCTGACCGCGCAAGAGCGCATGCAATCCATTGAACACGACCTGTTTATTGAGTTGCGGCAGGCCGTGGCGACGGAGGCCGCACGCATCCGCGACAATGCCGATTGCGTTGCGGCGCTGGACACCTTGGCGGCACTGGCGGAAGCGGCCGCCGCAAACAATTACTGTCGGCCGGACATCAACGACTCCGGCACGATACATATTAAGGAAGGGCGGCATCCCGTTATAGAGGTGGTCACCAAACAGGGCGAGTTTGTGCCGAACGACACACAATTGGAACGACACGACACGCGCATGTTGATTATGACCGGACCGAACATGGCGGGTAAATCAACCTACCTGCGGCAGGTGGCGTTAATATGCCTCATGGCGCAGATGGGCGGATATGTGCCTGCAACGGAAGCGTCTGTGGGCGTGGTAGACCGTATCTTTACCCGGGTGGGCGCGTCGGACAACCTTGTCCGCGGCGAAAGCACGTTCATGGTTGAAATGATTGAAACGGCGGCCATCCTGAACACCGCCACGGAGAACAGTCTGCTGGTGCTCGACGAGATCGGGCGCGGCACCAGCACCTACGACGGCATCAGCATCGCATGGAGCGTCGCCGAGTATATCCACGACACCATTCGTGCGCGCACCCTGTTTGCCACGCATTACCATGAACTGACCGAACTGGGCGACAAACTGGAGCATGCGGGCAATATCAATGTGGCCGTGCGCGACTGGCAGGACACGATTGTATTTCTCTATCGCGTGGTGGAGGGCGGCGCCGACCATAGCTACGGCATCCAGGTGGCGAAGCTTGCGGGGTTGCCCGCCCATGTGTTGCAGCGTGCCCGCGATATTCTCGAAACACTGGAAGCGGGCGGTTCCGCCACCGGCGCCGCCGAAACTGCGGGGCCACAGCAAATGTTCTTGTTCGCCCCCGCAGCTGCCGACGAACCAAGCCCCATAGAAAAAGAACTCGAAAACGTGGACCCCGATGCCCTGTCGCCACGGGAAGCTCAAACCCTGCTCTATCATCTCAAGCACCTTGCCAATCGTCCCCGCGGCACGTAACATGCAGCGCTGGACCGAAAACAAGGAACCGCGCATTGACGTGCGAGCCGTTGGACACGGACAGGGTGTTTTTTGACTGCATTGTTACAATCCGCTACTATCAGTAGGGGCAGACCTGCGTGTTCGCCCTGAGGGTTTCAATAGGCAAGGGCATGTCAGTGAAACGACGCAGCACCATATATGATATCGCGCAAAAAGCGGGCGTATCGGCAAAAACCGTCAGCAAGGTGTTCAATCATAAGGCGGGTGTCAGCCCCGAAACGCGGCGGCGTGTTCAGACCATCATTGACGAAACGGGGTATTATCCCCATTATGGCGCCCGCACATTACGCGGCCAATACCGCAACTGCGTGGGGGTCACGGTCGCGCCTCCCCTTGAAATGGTGCCGTTAAGCGAGGACTTCCTGCTGTGGCTGTTTGCCAAACTGTCCGAGGTGTTTTCCTCGCGGGGCGCCTATTTGGCCTTTGACATGGCGCCGCGCGAAGGCGACGCGGGCATCAGCGACTACGCGCGGGGCGTATGGGAACGGCTGTATGACGTATGTCTGATTGTCGGGCCGCTCCCGCTTGACGACACGGTGTTGCCGCGCATCCATGCCACCGGCATACCCTACCTGTCCATTGGCAGGCTGGACGGTTTCCCCGAAGCCAGCATGGCATGTGTGGACTTTCAGGACGGCACATACAAGAGCACGCGGTTTCTGCTTGAGCGCGGTCACCGGCGCATCGCCCTGCTGTCGGCGTTTGAAGGCTATCAGGCCGGACTCGACCGGGTGCGCGGCTATAAACAGGCGTTGCAGGCTTTCGATGTGCCGGTGGACGAACAACTCATCGCCTATTTCAACCCTTCAAAACAACGGCTTGCGGAGGTGTTGGCTACGTTGCTCACCCAGCACGGCGTGACGGCGCTGGTAGAGTCAAGCGTGAGCGAAGACAGCGACGCCATGCATCAGGCGGCTGCGCAGGCGAACCGCAGTTTGAAAGAAGATGTGGAATGTGTGGTCTGGACGTATATGAAAGATGCCGCCGTATTGCCTGAAGCGGTCGCGCACTTATGGGCGCCCGTGCGCGAGTCGGCCATCGAAGGCATTGAACGGTTGGCACGCTGGACCGACGGTCATACGCCCGCACCAATTCAAATTACCTACAAAACCGTTCTTACCGATGCCGAGCATCTGTTCGCGGTGGAAAAACCAAAGCGTATCTTTGATTTGCTGTAGTGGCGTGCAAGCACCCTATTTGACAAAGAGATGGCAGGCCACCTGATGTCCGGTGTCGTCAAGCGACACCCGCGCCGGCAGATGGGCAACGCACTGTTCCATTCGCTTGGGGCAACGCGGGTAAAAGGGGCACCCGTTGATGATGTCGCGATCATTGTTCTCGTCGTCGGGCGGCAGCTGCGTGCCCCAGCCACGGGTCGGATCGGGCTCCGGTATGGACGCAATAAGCAACTGCGTATAGGGGTGCTTCGCATTGCCGAGTACGGCATCCACCGGACCGCTTTCCACTTGCGCACCCTGATAGAAGATGTGAATGTCGTCACAAATCTGGTAGGCCGTGCTGAGATCATGCGTGATATAAAGGAAAGAGATATTGTTGTCGTCACGCAACCGCAACATAATGTCAAGGATGGTTGAGCGCAACGACGCATCCACCATGGACACCGGTTCATCAGCCACAATGAGTTTCGGCGCCATCATGCAGGCACGCGCAATCATAATGCGCTGACGCTGGCCGCCGCTCAGTTGATGCGGGTGTTTGCCCAGCACGTCGTCACTGCGCAACCCCACGGTTTCCAGCGCCTCCACAATCCGTGCGCGCGCGGCCTTGCGTCCTTTGGCGATTCCAAAACGGCGCATCACCAGATTAAACAAATGGTCGGTATGGAAGAACGGGTTGAACACGGCGTACGGGTCTTGAAAAATTGCCTGCACACTGCGCCGATAGTTAAACCGCTGATTTCGCGACATGGCCGCAACATCCTGCCCCTCAAACAGCACATGCCCCGCATCCAGCTGCACAAACCCCAGCACCGCCCCCGCCAGCGTGGACTTGCCGCTGCCACTCTCGCCCGCCACCGCCGTGATCCGCGCCGGTGTTGCATCAAGGGACAGCGACACTTCCCGCAGCGCATGGACACGCCGCCCGCCACTCAAAAACCCGCCGCCGTAAACCTTCACGGCGTCGCGCACTTCAAGAAGCGGCGTGTTAGCAGTTTTTTCGGACGCTGTGGTCATAGTATTCCTATATGTTATTCCTGTTGGTATTTGGCACATGACACGCGGCATATTGCTTTTCGCCGCAGGCTTTCAACGCGGGTGTTTCACCGCGGCAAATGGTAATTGCCTTGGGGCAGCGGGGTTCAAAAGGGCAGCCCGGCGGCAGGTTGCGCAGGTCGGGCGGGCCGCCGGGAAATACGCGCAGCGGCTTCTTCACACGGATGGAGGGCACCGAGTCTATCAGTTGTTGCGTGTAGGGGTGCAACGGGGCCTTGAACAAGATATCCGTGGGCGCAATCTCCATGATGCGTCCGGCATACATCACGGCCACGCGATCGGTCAGCTGTGCCATCAGCCCCATGTCGTGTCCGATGAGCACCATGGCAATACCGAGGGTTTCCTTGATGCGAATAAGGCTCTGCGCCACCAACCGCTGCACCACCACATCGAGGGCGCTGGTCGGTTCGTCGGCGATGACCAGCGGCGGGTTGAGCGCCACGGCCATGGCAACGCAGACGCGCTGTTTCATGCCGCCGCTTAACTCATGGGGATACAACCGCCGCACATCGGCAGGCAGCCCGACCATTTCCAGCAATTCGCCAATGCGGGCGCGCAACGCCTGACGTCCGCCGGTATCCGCATGAGCGGCGATGGCGTCGGCCAGCTGTTTTTCGATGCGCATCACCGGATTAAGCGCGTTCATGGCGCCCTGCGGTATCAATGCAATGTTGCGCCAGCGAAAATCACGCAGGGCGGCGGGCCGAAGCCGCATTATGTCTACGCCGGCGATGTTGACGCTGCCTCCGGCCACGCGTCCGGGCGTTTGCAGCAGTCGGAGCATGGCCATGGCCGTGGTGCTTTTGCCGCAGCCCGATTCGCCCACCAAGCCCAGTGTCTCGCCTTCGTATACGTCAAAAGAGACCTCGTTCGCGGCAACCACGGGGGTTGCGGACACGTCGTAATGAACCGTTAGGTTTCGTACCTCGCAAACGGCCGCCGCTGTAGTCCGGTTGCTCATCAGGCGTCTCCTCCGCTGCGCAGCCGCGGATTCACCAGTTCGTCCAGACCGATGGCGATGAGAAACAGGCCGATGAAGATAATCATGAGCATGAGTATGGGCAGCCCCCACCACCACCACATGCCGCGCAGAATGGCCGCGCCGCGTATGGCGTAGAAGATGGTCATGCCCAGGGTCGGCACACGGCTGGGGCCAAGCCCCAATGCTTCGAGTCCCGTGGCGGCAAGGATATTGCCCGAGACACTGGCCGTAAACGTGGCGGCGAGGAAGGGCAGCAAATTGGGCAGGAGTTCGCATATCAGGATTTCGGGGGTGGACGCGCCGGACAACCGCGCCATCTGCACATAGCCGCGCTCGCGCAGGCTCAACACCTGTGCCCGGATGACACGCGTTGCGCCGGGCCATGCAAACAGCGCCAGCAACAGCCCCATGCTTTTGATGTCAATCTCCGACACATACGAGGAGATCACTATCAGCACCGCCAGCGAGGGGATGGTGATCACCGCGTCCGAACAAATGCGAATGACGGCATCCACCCAGCCGCCCAGGAACCCCGCCGTCATACCCAGCATGGTTCCCACCACAATGCCAATGGCGGCGGCAATGATGCCGATAAGCAGGGAGTTGGGCGTACCCGTAATGAGAAGCGCCAGCATGTCCCGTCCGCTGCTCTCCGTACCGAGGGGATGCGCCGATTGCGAAGGCTCAAAACCGGGGCCGGGCGCATCAAAACCCACCGGCGGCAGGTTCAGCGGACAGGACGCCACCCGCGCAAGTGTGACATCCCAAAAGAGGCGACCCAACAGAACAAACAGCAGCACCGCCAACAACAACGCAGCACCGGCAATCAGTTTGCCGTTCAGCCATGCGTAGTCGCGTGGCCTGCGCGGTGGCGGCGTGTCTTGATGTATGGACAGGTCAACCTCTTTCATAAGTAATTCTCGGGTCTATGAAGGGATACAACAGGTCAATGATGAACACCGCCACGGCCACGCCGCAGATAAGCACAAACACCACGCCCTGTATAAGGGGATAGTCGTTGTTTACGATGCCCTGATACAACAGGTAGCCCATGCCGGGGTAGGTGAAGATGTATTCAACAATGATGGAGCCGCCCGCAATTACGCCGATGGACAGCGCCAGCGCGGTCACCTGCGGCAGGATCGCGTTGCGCACGCCGTACATCCAGAAGACGCGGCCCGGGCGCAGCCCCTTTGCCTGGGCAAGCACCATATAATCTTCGCCCGCGTTGGTGATCATCATGGCGCGCATGCCCAGCGCCCAATGCCCCATGCTGGTGAGCACCACGGCGGCGGCGGGCAGCGTTCCATGTTGAATGACGCTGGAAACAAAGGCCCACGAAAATGCCGGCGACACCCCGCGGGCATAGGCCCCCGCAAAAGGCAACACGCGAAAACCGAAGGCGAACACGTATATCAGCAGTATGCCCAGCATAAAGGGCGGGATGGACGTGAAACACAAGCTGACCGGCAACAAGGTGCGCACCACTCGGGGCGTGGGCCGCCAGCCTATCAGCGCGCCGATGGCAATGCCCACGGTGAAAGACATCAGTGTGGCAATCGTAAGCAGACCGAGGGTCCACGGCATGGCGCGCATAACCATTTCTTCCACGGTGGTCGGGAAATAGGCCATGGAATAGCCGAGCCGAAACCGAAACGAATTGCCCAAATACCGGAAGTATTGAACATACATGGGCGCATCAAGACCAAATCGTTCCTGCCACGCCTGTATCATCTGTTCGCTCTGTTCGACGCGCCCCGCCTGTGCCGACAGGCGCGACACCATCGCCGCGACGGGATCGCCCGGCGCAAGACGGGGGATAATGAACATCAGCGTCAGCCCCAGCCATACGGTCAGCACCAGCATGGTAAGTCGCTTTATCAAATACCCTTTTGTGATGCCGCGCACGGTTTGCCGCTCCCTATTCATCGCCGGACATTACGGTGTCCGGTTCGTTTTGGGTCAGTTGGTGGATAATGATATGAGTGCTTTGCCACCAGGTACACGGGTGTTGGTAGTTGTTTTCCGCACTGGGCCATCCGACCCAGAACTCGGGATTAAAAGGCAGGAGTTTCTTCGCCTGTGTCACGGGGATAACGGGCAGCTCTTCCAGCCAGATTTCCATGGCCTGCAAGAACAGGTCGTCAATGCGGGGATCATCCAGCGGCAACGTGCCCATTTCGTCCACCAATGCCGTGTAGGCCGCGTTTTCCCAGCGCCAGGAATTAAATTGCGCCCGTTCACCCACAGGCACAACCCAGTGCTTGCCGAACGTATCCATGGAACTCCACGGTTCATTCACCGAACCGCAGGTCATCCAGCCCATCTGCGCTTCAAAATTGCCGAACTGGAAATTATCCGTCCACGTGCCCGCCGCCTCGTTGCGGTGGGTGGCGTTGATGCCCACCGCCTGCAACTGTTCAACCACCACCTGTGCGATGCGCTGCTTTTCGATATAGGCTTCATGGGTGGTGATGACGATGCTGAGCGTCTGGCCGTCTTTTTCATAGTAGCCGCGTCGGTTCAACTGATAGCCTTTGGATTCAAGGATACTGCGTGTCAAGTCCGGGTCATGTTTCGTGACGGGATACGTGTCGTAAAGCCCGGCCGCTTCAAGCATGTCCACCAACCGATCCAATGTTGCATAGGCGGGAAAGAAATGGCGCGCAGGCAGGGTGGTGCCCTCATAGGCCACGGCAACAATAACCTCTCGATCCAAGGCATGGTTCAGCGCCCAGCGCATCTCCTTGTCATCCCACGGCGGTCGCCGATGATTAAACTCGAAGGTGCGCGCACACGGGTCCACCCAGGCATAAGGCGGTTCATCCAGCCATGTAAAGGCGTTTGGCTTGCGGTGGCCAAGCGCCTGAAATGCGCCCAGCGATATATCACACAAACTGTCCAATTCGTCGTCCGCCATCGCCGCAGTGCGCGTTTCCTCCGGCCCATACCACACCCAGACCAAGGTTTCCGGTTCCGGCAGCGGCTTCCAGCCCGTGGTCGCCCCCCACCAATCGTCGTTGCGGGTATAGCTGAACTCCGTTTCCGTGAACCCGTGCAGCCGATAGGGCCCGGTGAATACGGGCCATCCCTTTTGGGGGTCGTAATTCTTGAAGGTAAGGGGATCCTTGTCATGCCAGATATGCTTGGGCACAATATAGACGGAGTTGTAAATCTTGATGGAAAAGTAATCCAGTTGAAACCGGGGGTTCGGCTCTTTCAGGAAAAAACGCACCGTCAGTTCGTCCACCTGCTCCACCCGTTCCAGCCACTGTCCCAACGCCGCCGAATAGAGCAGTGACGGCGCATTGTCAAGCAGCATCTCCACCGTAAAAACCACGTCGGCGGCAGTAAACGGCATCCCGTCGCTCCATTGGACACCCGGACGCAGGGCAAGCGTCCACTCGTCAAGCGTGTCGTTGGCGGTCATGGACAAGGCCAGCCACGGCTCAATCTCGCCGGACTCAAAGTTAAGCATAAACAACGGTTCTATCAAAGCCTGATGATAGCCTTGGTCTGTGCGCGCCCCCGGCACGAAAGGATTCCACATGTCAGGGTTCAGCACACGGCTTTCGAGATCAAAAATGACCGTTGCGCGGCGCTCAGGCGATGGGGCGCGTTTTTGCTGGGAACAGGCCGGCAGAAAAAAAAGCGGCAGACATGCCCCGATCAATAACGACAGGGAACACAGCGCCTTGCTATGCTGGAGGAAACGTTGCATGACAGTTGTGATGTACCTTCCTTGTTGGTGATGTCAGTGTAGCACGCCGCCAATTATGTGCGCAAACACGCCCCGCCTGTTGCTGCATCTATTTGAAAGAGGCGCAAAATTTAAGTATGCTTGCATGAAAAAGGAGTGCTGAAAACATGCGTACAACGTTCGTCACCGCATTCATTGTCTTTGTCATTATGATTGCCGTCACGGGCGCACAGCGCGAAGCCGCCTTTGCTGACCACCTCAGCGTCATAAAACCGTCGCTCTTGTGCGGCATCGAAGTTTCGGCAAACCCAAAAACAACCGCCATGCGCACGCCATAAAAGGGAACAATACAACAGGAGAAACCAACATGAACCTTCCGCTGATTGACATTGTGGTGCTCATCGCCTATTTTGTTGTGGTCATGGGCATAGGCGTCTTTTTTTACAAGGGCGGCCAAAGCCGCACCGCCGCAGGATTTACCGCTGCCAGCGGCAACATGCCCGGCTGGGTGGTGGGCCTGTCCATCATGGCCACCTATCTCAGCAGCATCAGTTTTCTTGCCCTGCCCGGGCGCGCTTTTGCCGATAACTGGAACCAATACGTGTTCAGCTTGTCCCTGCCCTTCGCCATCATTATCGCCGCCCGTTGGTTTGTGCCCTATTATCGCCGCACCGGCGAGGTCTCCGCGTATATCCATCTCGAAGAACGCTTCGGCACTTGGGCGCGGTTGTATGCGGGCATCTGCTACCTGCTGACCCAATTGGCGCGCATGGGCATGGTCATGTTCTTGCTGGCATTGCCCCTCAACGCGTTGCTTGGCTGGAGCATCCCGCTCATCATTGTCGTCACCGGCGCCTCGGTCATTCTTTACACCATGCTCGGCGGCATCGTGGCCGTCATGTGGAGCGACGCCATACAGGCCATTGTATTGATGGGCGGCGCTATAGTATGTCTGGGGCTGATGCTGCTGGGCATCCCCGGCGGTGCGGGCGAAGCGCTCACCCTGGCCGTCGAAAACAATAAACTGTCCCTCGGCAGCTTCAGCGCGAGTCTCGGCGAATCCACCTTCTGGGTGGTGCTCATTTACGGTATCGTCATCAACCTGCAGAATTTCGGCATTGACCAGAACTACGTGCAACGCTATGTATCGGCCCGGTCTGAAGAGGCCGCCCGGCGCAGCCTGTGGTTTGGCGGCCTCCTGTACGTGCCCGTATCGCTGCTTTTCTTCGTTATCGGCACCGCCATGTTCGCCTTTTACACCACACAACCGGAGCTGCTGCCGGAAGAATTGCACGCTGTGGAACAAGCCGACCGCGTGTTCCCCTACTTCATCGTTACCCAACTGCCTGCGGGGGCATCGGGGCTGTTGATTGCGGCCGTGTTCGCCGCCGCCATGAGTACCATCTCCACAAGCCTCAATTCATCGGCCACCCTGCTGTTGACCGACTGGTACAAGCGTTTTATCAAGCCCGAGCCAAGCGAGCGCGAGTCCATGCTGGTCCTGCACCTTGCCACCTTGATTTGGGGGATCATGGGCACCGGTGTTGGACTGGCAATGATGGGCGTGGAAGCCGCGTTGGACGCATGGTGGACGCTTTCCGGCATATTTGCGGGCGGCATGTTGGGCTTGTTCCTACTCGGGCTTATCTCGCGGCGCGCAGGCAATGCCGCCGCCGCAACAGGCGTGTGCATCGGCGTACTTGTCATCATCTGGATGACCTTCTCGCCCGAATCGTCCGTATTGCCGGAGGTGTTGCGCAGCCCGTTTCACAGCTATATGATCATCGTGATCGGGACCCTGTCAATCCTGCTTATCGGACTGCTGGTGAGCCGGTGGTTCCCAACAAAGAAACCCATCCCCGAATCGGCGGAATAACCGTCAATAACGCATAAAAAAGGTGCGGAAGCCAAGCATCGTGTCGGGCTTCCGCACCTGTTCTTTTACCATCCGGTTGGTATGCCGTCCGGGGCCGTATTATGCGTTACAGTTCGGCCACGATTTCCTCAAGGAACTCGCGCGCTTTGATGGCTTCCTGTATGGTCTCCTTGACATCGCCGCGTGCCAGTGTCTCCACCACCAGCGGGCCGCCCGTGAAACCGCCCGCCTTCAAACGGCGCAGCACGGCCGGGAAATCCACCATGCCCGTGCCCGGCGTCACGTCCACATTGCGCGGGTGCTTATAGTCCTTCACGCACATGCCGACGACCAACCCGTCCACGTCGGGCGCATCATCCACCGGGTCCAGCTCGGCATCAGAATAGAAGAAAATGTTGCCCGGATCGTACCATATCCGAAAATTGTCGTGTCCCACTTCATTCACAATGTCACGACATTCCGCACCGGTGGCGTTCAAGCCGCCATGGGGTTTCACACTGATGCTGACGTTTTTCTCCACCCCATAATCGCACGTTTCCGCGATAGCTTTGTAGTATGGCCCCTGCAGTTCGGCATCACCAGTGCCGCCCATCAACAAGTCTGCCACTCCCGCCGCCGCGCAGTTGTCTATCAAGCGCCGCATGGCCGCAATACCCGCCTCCAGCGATTCCGCTACGGGGATGCCGCCGCCATACGCAGACGGCGCCAGAAGGTTCCGTTCTTTGCATGCTTCGCCGACAGCCGCCGCTTCTTCCAGTGAGGTCTCGTGCGTAATCACAAGCCCGCCAACCGTACTCATCAGGCCAACGTAACGATAACCCGCTTCTGCAATGGCATCCAACGCCACGCGGTACTCCTGATTGCCCCACGGGCGTGTGTAACAGCCAATTTGATACGGACTGGCCGTGTCGTCGGCAGCAACACGCCGTCCCGCCGCCGACAAACCAAGCGCCAGGGCGCCGCCCGCTGTTGCACGCGTCAAGAAGCCGCGCCGTGTTAAACCGTCTTTTCCCTTCATGATACAACTCCTCTTATGGTGTTTTACGGTACCCGGGCCAAAAGTGTATGTCTCTAAGCGTATCATAAACCATGCCGACGGTCAACAATGCGGTGCATTGTGCCTTTCAGGGAATAGACACCCCTTGAAACTTGTGTTCTAATTGTATAGTCTTGATACATAGACGCACATCGCGTTACCATAAGGCAAGGTACCAACGTTGTTTCTTCATTGCTTTGCCTTGTTCAAAGGCTGAGAAAGAAGTTAACACGCAATTAACAAGGAGCATCAGATGCGTATTTGCAAGCGATTCCCAAGAATGTTCTTCATCGCGGTCATGGCCTTTGCTTCAGTGACATTGTTGCCGTCTGTGGACGCCGCGGCAGAGCCCGCCGACCCGGCAGACTGGCCCATGTGGGGCTATGACACATCACGGCGGCATGTAACGCCCGTGGCGTTGTCCGAGTCACTCCATATCCAGTGGGTGCGCGCGCTGCCCCCGCCGCAACGGGCTTGGCCGTGGCAAATGGACGACTTTGAAAAACTGGCTTTTGACGCATCCTATGAGCCGGTGGTGGTGGGCGATATGGTCTATGTGGCATCCATGGTTACGGACAGCATCACCGCCTACGATCTGGACACGGGCGCGGAACGCTGGCGCTATACCACCAATGGCCCCGTGCGCATGGCGCCGACTATCGCGGCGGGACGCTTGTATGCCGTGTCGGATGATGGCTGCCTGTATTGTCTTGATGCTGAAACGGGCGCGCTGGTTTGGCGCTTCGAGGCGACGCCCTCCCACCGCACCGTGCTGGGGAACAACCGCCTTATCAGCATGTGGCCCGGACGCGGCGGCCCCGTGGTGGACGATGGGGTTGTATACTTTGCAGCGGGTATCTGGCCCCATGAAGGGGTGTTCGTATACGCTTTGGATGCGGAGACCGCCGAGGTAATCTGGGAGAATTCGCGCAGCGCCGGCGAGATTTTTGTGGACTCCAAGCGTTATTATTCCTATGGCGGCGTGGCGCCCCAAGGCCAATTGGCACTTACGGATGACTACCTGATTGTGCCCGGCGGCCGTACCGTACCCGGCGTGTTCGACCGGCATACGGGCGAGTTCCTGTATCTGCGGCTGCCCGGCAGCACCACCGGCAAGGGCGCCGGCGGTCATCGCGTCTTTGTGCAGGGCGACTGGTTCTTTAACATACGGGACAATCTCGAAACACATATCTATGCGCTGGCTGACGGCGCACAGCACAGTATGACCCCCGTATCCATTGCCTCGGACAACGCTTTGTTTGGGGTTACCGCAGGACGGGAACGTCTGATGGTATACGCGCCCGAGCCCGTGCCCAACGGCGAAGAACCGCCGGAACCGGAACCTGTGGGCGAACGCCAGTTCATCGAACGGGGACGTATTGGCGCAGACGGCCGTGCGCCCGGCACCAGCGACCGGATGAGTCGCGAAGCGCTTTCCTCGTATTACGATTTGGAACGGCTGGCCGTCAACCATGTGCAAGGTCTGGAGCGGTTGCACCTGCTGGCGGGCGATGTCCTGTATGGCAGCGGCACAGACGGACGTCTGATGGCGATCAATGTGGCCGATGTGGAAGCGGAACCGCGCATAGTCTGGCAGACGAGTGTGCCCGGCGAAGTGTTCAGCATGGTCGCTGCACAGGAGCGGTTGCTTGTAACCACCAAAGACGGCAGTCTCTATTGCTTCGGTCCGACCCGCCGCGAACCGACCACCCATGAACACGACAAGGCCGACTTGAATGCGGACCCGGATTGGGAAGCGCGTGTGGCGGCATTGCTTGCCGAATCAGAGAGCGACAGCGGCTATGCACTGCTTTTCGGCATCGGCACAGGCGGTCTGCTTGAAGCCCTGCTGGCGCAGTCGGACTTCCATGTCATCGCTTTTGACTCTGACCCCGATACGGTGGCGCAGTTCCGCCACAAGTATATAACCGACGGCCATTACGGCGACCGCGTGGCCGTGCGGCAAGGGGATATCGCCACTGCGCAACTGCCGCCGTACATCGCGGAATTGATTGCCGTCGAAGATCCCGAAGCGGCGGGCTATCGCAACGATGCAGCGTCCTTGCAGGCGTTGTATCATCCCTTGCGGCCCTATGGCGGCACACTCGGGTTGTTGCTGAATGACGGAGACCGCGCCGCGTTTGCCGCCCGTGTGCAGGATGCGGCGATTGAGCAGGCGTCCGTCGGCGAAGCCGCCGACTTCACGGTGTTGACCCGACCGGGACCGTTGCCGGGCGCGGGCAAATGGACGCATCAGTATGCCGACGCGGCCAATTCCGCCTATTCCGCGGATACGCTGGCGCGCGCGCCCTTCGGCATTGCGTGGTTCGGCAGCACACCCAACTACAAGACGCTGCCGCGACACATGAACGGCCCCATCCCGCAGGTGGTGGCGGGGCGCGTCATTATGCTTGGCGTGGACCATATTTCCGCGCGATGCGTTTACACCGGCCGTCAGCTGTGGGCTACGGAACTGCCGCTGGTGGGCGAAAACTTTACCTGTCTCGAACATGAAGCACGGCCCGCACCCGTGTATTTCCCGAATCATCCGGGCGCCAGCTTCATCGGCAGCCCGTATGCATCTGCGGAAGACAGCATCTATCTCATGCATGAAGACACCTGCCTGCGTCTGGACACGGCCACAGGCGAAGTATTGGACACCTTTGAACTGCCCGACTGGGACACGCTGTTGCAACAAAAGCGCGATCCGGTCACGGATACCCTGCATGCCTCTTATGGCGCACAGTTGCAGGAGGGCGAGCAAATGCGCTGGGGCAACATCCGGTTCACGGACGACTGGCTTATTGTCGCCGCCTACCCGCACATGTTCGATGATGCTCAGCCGGGACGCGAAGAAAACTGGAACGCCACGTCGAGTGAGTTCGTGCTCGCCATGAATCGCCACACCGGCGACATTGAGTGGGTGCATCAGGCGCGTTACGGGTTCCGGCACAACGCCATTGTTGCCGCCAATAACAAGGTGTTTGTTATTGACAACCTGTCCGAGGAAATCCAGCAGATTCTGCGCCGTCGCGGCATTGAACCGGACACGGAACCGCAGGTGCGCGCCCTTGACATTCAAACCGGCGACGTGGTGTGGACCTATGCCGGGGAGGTGTTCGGCACCTCGCTCAGTTACTCGGCGGAACATGACGTACTGGTGCAATCCGGACATCCGGGACGCCGTCGCGCACTGCCGGACGAACCACGGGACAGGCTGGTGAGTCTGCGCGGCGCGGACGGCACGGTGTTGTGGGACGAGTCGTTCACACAACGGCGCTCGCCCCTGTGCATGCACGCCACCCGCCGACAACTCATTGCGAGCACCGAAGAGCCGTCGGTGGACATGGTCACGGGCGCATTTCAAACGCGCACCCATCCCTTCACCGACGAAACCGTGGATTGGAACTGGGTGGGCGCGTTGCGTTGCGGCACCCAGACATACAGCGAATACACCATTGCGTTCCGGTCGGGCGCCACAGGCATTGCCGACCTTGTTTTTGATGCGGGCACAACACAGATTTCCGGCTTCCGGCCCGGATGCACCAACAGTCTGGTCGTTGCCGACGGTGTCTTGAACGCGCCGGATTACACCCGTTCCTGTTCGTGCAGCTATCAGGCGCAAACGTCACTGGGACTTGTACACAATCCCGACACCGAATGGTGGGTGTTTAATACGTTGCCCGATCCTGAGCCGGGCGCCATTAAGCGTCTTGGAATAAACTTCGGCGCGCCGGGCGCACGTTTTACCGACACCACCGACCTGCTCTGGCTTGAGTATCCCATGGTCGGCGGGCCTGCCCCCGAAGTGCCCCTCGCCGTGTCCACCCATGGCGATATCCAGCCCTATCGCCGTCATTCGGCGGTGGTACAGGACGGGGACGACAGCTACCGCTGGGTGGCCGCCTCCGGTATCCGCAACATGGACACGGTTCGCATTGATGGACTGTTCAACGGCCCGGGATCGCGATATACGGTGCGTTTGCATTTTGGTGAAACGGACGATATCGAACCCGGAGAACGCATCTTTGACATCTATCTGCAAGGCGAGCGGGTCGCAGAAGCCGTGGACATCGCCCGCGAAGTCGGCGTCAGACGCGGACTTGCCAAAACCTTCAGCGGGCTGCAATTGGGCGATGCCCTCGAACTCGAACTGAAATCCTCCAATGGCTCTGCCCACACGCCCGCACTGAGCGGGCTGGAGGTACTGCTGGAAGGATAAGCACCGTCGTCGGCACAAAGTATGAAAGCCGCTCCGGCCCGCAACGCTTGTTGTAGCGCAAGGCGGGCCGGAGCAGATATATTTTATTCGTTTGCCATTACAGACCGGGCACGCGGGAAGCAACACGGCATGCTGATTCCGATGCCCTGTCGTAATCGGCGTCTGACCATGTCTTGAACGCAAAAGGTACACGGCTCATGATCGTCTTTCCTTGTCCTGCGGCCCCCACAAACATCGCGGCAGGGAACATGACACGCTGCGGCATGCGGCGGGGACGCTGCCTGTGTGTCGGGATACTGCTACTGCTCTGTGCCCTGTCGTTCCCGACAGCCGCGGCAACAACACCGGCACAGGTGGTGGAGGCGTTTTATCATGATATGGACGCGGGCCGTCTTCTGGAAGCCTTCGAACGGATTCATCCCGAAGATCGTACAGAAGCCGAATCTGTGTTGCCCGAGCTTGCCGCGGGGATACAGGAACACCTTGGCGGGTTGAACCGCGTTGAAACGCAGGAAACGCTGGTGACGGATATTTTCGCCCAAGTAACCGCCTATGTGAAATGGAACAACGGCGTGGAACAGCGCAATCTGCATTCCCTGCTGTTGCATGAAGGCGACTGGCTCTTGCGACTGGAGGTTATTTCCAGCGATATTGACGATCCGCTCCCCGAACCGGAAGGGCCGCCCCAACCGCTTCGCCTGGTGAACAGGCAGCGCATTAACCCATACAATGTTATCCACGTGCCCAGACCAAATCCGGACGTTGCCCATGTGCCGCTGGAAACGGACTTCTTTGTCATGGTGGGCGTGGACGATCCCGCGGATCAGGTGTTGGCGGATTCGGTGCGCATCCTGCTGCAACCGGACGAGGGTGATCCGTTTCCCATCCTGGAGCGCAATCAAGTATTCCCGGCGGGCTATTCCGGTTCCATGTTTGCTGTTAATGATGGGCGCTATGGCCGCGGCCTGGGTATTCATATTGACTCGGACATCCCCCTGAAGCCGGACCGCTGGTACACAATTGCTGTAACCGCCCACTCAGCGCGGGGCGAACAATTGCCCGCCGACGAGGGGACATGGCGCTTTGCCACCGCCGGAAGGCCACATCGCCGCACTCTGCGATTCTCGCTGGATATGGCGCAGGGGCCGGACGTGGACTGGCACGGGGCGTTCTTTAATGCCCTTGCCAAACCCTCTTTCTGCACCAGCGCACGAAGCAGGCTTGCCCATTACGACCTCATTGCGGAGGCACAAGAAACATATCCCCGCGCATGGACGCTGCAACGCGATGCGTATTTGAGCGGGTTTGAGCATCAGCCCGACCCGTTTAAGAACCAGCCGAATATCGTGCGGGAACAGGAAACGCGTCGTATTGTGGCCATCACACAAGAGGAATCCGGCGTTGTATTGCGGGTGGAAGACGTGTTCGGCCATGAGCAGTACGGAATCGAATCAGACCGGCCGGTAAGCGCAGATTATCATGTTGATGACGAGATTTTGATCGCCGACGGCATACACAGCGCCCGTGCTTTTGTGACTGCTGTTGATGACGAGGCACAAACGGTGCAGGTAACGCCGTTCTACATGCCCGAAGACGGTTGGCAACTCGAGTATGTCGCGCCCCTTCCTGACACACCGCGGCGTCATGCGCCGGGCTTGTTCCCGCCGGGAGGCGCATACCTGCGTAAGTTCGATCCCGTGGGTACGCCCCATTATTATTGGGAACGGCTTCACTATGAATGGGACATTGTGCATGGACAATATGGGCGCCATGTCATACCGCGCTTCGCGGATGCCATCGGGTGCATCGCCATTGACGGACAATCGGGAACAACCGCAAAAGATCTGGCCCAACATCATGAAGTAACCCGCGCCATTACACGCCACCTGATTGAGCGTTATGGCGATGCCGCGAAGGAATGGCCCTGGGTTATTCTAAATGAGCCCGATCTGATGTCGGTGTATTGGCGCAATGAAGACTGGAAAGAACTCCAACGGTTTTACGACTACACCTCAGACGCCATCATGCGCGCATTTGAAGAATGCGGCTACGATTCGGAAAAAGTGCGGGTGGGCGGTTTGGAACTGGGCGCCATCTGGGGGGCGCGTCACCTGCGCTTGGATGATTTCCTTTTCCATTGTTCGCCAAACGTTGACAGTGACGACGCCGTAACCTTAAACGCCGCCTACGCCGACCCGCGGTTGGACGGGAAACGGTCGGCGCGGGTGGAACGGCTCTGCGGCGCCAACAATGGCATGGGCGCGCCGCTCGATTTCCTGTCTGTTCACACCTATAACGCGTCCGATGTGGCGGCGGAGAAGATTATCCGCAGCAAGGAACGCGCCTTGGAAATAGACCCGGACTATTACGCGACCCTTCCTGTTGTCAGTCATGAAACCGTGCCCACGTGGCGGCGCATTGTAGACCCCGGCGCTGGCGGCATGTATCTTGGCAACGGCTATTTCACGTCATGGATGGCGGATTATCAAGGGCGTCTGTTGCGGCAGGGCGCACAGGATGAACGCTACGCACACGGCGGCGAGTTGGTGCTCATGCATTGGCCCGGCATCGTCAAAAACTTTGACACGCTCAACGATACGGTACGCGAAATACAACTCGCTGATCGCACGGAAGTCATTCCAACGCCCGCCTTTCATTTCGTCAATCTGTTGTCCACCCTGTACGGCGGCTATTGGGTGTTTCCGCTCAAGCAAATCGGAGGGCACGCCGT
>SKQZ01000414.1 GCA_007118765.1 Candidatus Hydrogenedentota bacterium | reverse complement strand
TATCAGGCACTTTGCTTGCCCTAACACGCTGTCAGCCGGCGGCCTGCGCAAAGCGTCTGCTCTGGCGCAATCTTCACAGGCTCACGACGAAACCTGATGAAATATCCGGGCTACCAATCGTTTGAAACCACAATGCGGGCCTTTTCATAGACAATCGCGAAGTCGGTCACAATCGTCATATAGGCGCGGTCCCATTGCTGATTGATGAGTTTGTCATTTTCGAGCAACAGTTCCTGCTCCGTCAGTTTCTGTGCCGCGTACCCGGCATCCAGGAACGTAATTTTGCTTTCCGGCTGACCGGGCATGGGCACCATTTTCATGCCCAACGGCGACGGGAATGCGCCGGTTTTTGCAAAGTCGAACAGCGGCATGTGCGGCGGATGATTCATCATCAACACTTCGCCGGTGGTGTGCGGCGCGGTGAGCATGTGGGTTGGCGTGAAATGATTGTTGAGAGAAAGCGCCAGATGGCCGAGCAACAAATCTTCATACCCCCACTCGTTCGCACTGTGCGAGTTCACCACGTCCGGCGCCGTTTGTCCGGAGGCGTCGCCGGCAAACAGCACCTCGGTCAGGCGCGCATCCAAATTGCGCCCGAGCCGTTCGCCCATGCGCTGCAAATGGACACGGAGCATGTCCACCGACATGCGCCGAATCACCTCATACGACGCGATTACACCGCGTCCTTTTTTGTCCAGCCGCACCACGCGATCGCCGTATCGGATCACACTCTCCGGAATGGCCGCGCCTTCCGCAACGCTGCGCAGTTCCTCCTGGTCCGGGTCCTCGTCCACGTGGGGCACATCGTACACGGAACCGTTGATGCGCTCATCGCGCACAATCAATTCGGGGTAGCGCGGTTTGCGGTGCATGCCCGTGATGACGGCGTCGCGCACCACCTCCGGAAACAACCATTTTGCGTCCGGGTCGCTGTGAAAAAAGCGTTCCACCGAAATACGGCGCAAGTCCACGCCAAATTCGCGGGCGCAATACGCCTCCAGGTTGGTGTCCAGCGCCCGGAAGAACTGGCGGTGGGTCAAGTCCAGGCCCTCCAGCGTTTCGTACAGTTCCCGTCCGCGCAAAGCGCCCAATTGGTCTGCGTCCTGACTCAGGAATCGCATTTGTTCCCGCATTAAATCATCCCGTTGACTCATCGTTGTGCCTCCTATAGCAGCGTTTCCACAATGCCCGCATTCGCGTCCACCTTCACAATCAGTCCGCGCGCGGCGGCGCCTGCCTCCGCCTTCACCACGCCCGTACTGTCCGCCGCGACAACGCCCGACACGCCGTCCACCGTGGGCGTTGTGCCTGTGAATGCGAAGTCGCACACGCCCCGCACGCGGACGGGCAGGGGTGCGTCGTTTCGGTTGCAATTCGCCAGCGCCTGTCCGAAGATCGGGTCATCGTCGTCGAGGTCGTTGGTGATTTCGTAAGGCCCCGTTAACTTCACGGCGTCTCCGCGCGCAATATCCACCGTGCCCGAGGCCGCCGTTCTGCACGTAAGGATCAATTCGGTAATCGGGCCGCCAATATCGCCGTATGCCATGTGTCTGTTCCCTCCGTTGTTGTTGTTTGTTTTGTTACTCACCCAGAATGTGCATTACCCGCAGCGCCCGCTCGTCCTGCGCATCCGCGTCAGGGTCAAGCGGTTCCGGGCGTGATGTCGGCAGGGGCGGATGTACGCGGTCGTAGCGCGTTTCCACCGCCGCAAGCCGGTCGTTAATCTCCCGCAGCGTCATGCCTTCCAGCATCGCCCGCCAGCCGTCCTCGTCAAAAGCGTCGCCATCCAGTTCGCGGCTCAACCCGCACAGCCGGGCGATGGCGTTGCGCCGCGCCGTGGCGCCGTCGGCCACAAGTTCCCCCAGCCGCTCCATCGGCAGACCGTGTGTCTGCGCATATTCCGTCAACGTGCGCACGGCGGCGACATCGGGCGCTTTGCATCGCTCAAAGCAGAGCGTTATCGTGGCGTCCGTGGTGTAGAGCGTCACTGTGCGGCGGGTGGGGTCGGTTTCGCGCCAGCCATAGCGGCCGGCGACAACACGACGCAGGGCGCCGTCGTCTTCAAGCCAGTGTTTCGGGTGGGGCATTTTTTCCGTGGCCCAGCACCCCGTTTCAAAGCGGTCGCCGCCGATGCGAAATCCCAGCAAACAGGTGTTGTGCTCCATGCGCAAATCATGGTGGGCGCCGGTGTCGTCCCGGTGCTGATGAAGCACGAAGCGCGGCCCGTCGGGCAACGGTTCCGTGGGCGCCGCATGGGTCAATTCCGTTACTTGCCAATACATGCCGGTTCCTTTCCTCATCCCAGCAGCCGCCCGGCCAGCATTATGACCATGCCCGCGAGATTCGCGACCAGTAGTGCAATGCCTCTGCCGAGGGTTTGTTCCAGCCGGGTCATGCGTTCCTTCAGTTCCGAAACGGTTGCCGCCAAACTGCGAAATTCCACCTGGGCCGCCTGTTCGAAGGCACAGGTGTGCGTACATCGCTGTTTGTTCATGGTGTGTTCCTTTCGTGTTCCGTGCGGGCGCTTTGCCGTGGCGCTCATTCCCGCGCCCATGTGTCGCCAATCAGTTCTATCGGTTGATGAAATGCCTCGCGCGCCCGTGCCAATGCCGTCTCGGGCGTGCGTATTGCGGAACCATGCCGATGCGCCACAAACCCGGTGCCCTGGGAGCCCGCCGAAACCACGGAGCCCTCTATGACTTCGAGCACCTCCCGCATGATGAAATGGCAGCGCGTGTCGCCATAGCGACGTCCGGGGATATGGTCGCACCGGCGCAGGTCTTTGCCGCACACCGCGCATTCGGGCGTGCGAAAGGAAAAACCTATGGACGTTTCCCGATAGACGCCGCCCTCGATATTGAGTATGAACTCCTCGTTGTCCGAAGCGCGCAACACATACACCTCGGGGCGCACCGACACCCGCTCGTGTTCGTTGTGCAGCCGCGAACGAAAGAAGGTGCCCCGCGGCAATGAACCCCGCAGGTCGTGTCGTTCCATCAGGGGCCTTCCCGGCGTGAGCCTGTTGATGCGCTCCAACTCTTCTTCGGGGAAACGACTGAAGTGTTTGTCCACCTGGTTGTTGCACAAGTCCATCGTGAAGACGGCCACTTCCGTCGTGTCCAAGGGTCGCAGGGCAAAACGGTTGATGGCGTTCATCGTTTCGTCCGCATCGGGGGTGTCGGGGTGTTGCGCACGGGTTTCCACCAGTACGCCCGACTGACCAAAAACAAAAGGTTCCATATCCATAGTCACACTCCTCTCGGGTTGTTTGTTCGCAGGACGACCTCTTGACCGCGCTCCCGCGCGCAAAGGGGATGCAAGAAAAGTGGTGTAATCGCTTTCAACGCGCCGAAGCGCGGTCAACAGGTCGCCCCGCAAGAAGACAGATAATCTACCGAAGGGTTTCCGGTTGCGCGGTCACGGTCATGCGGGCCGTCTCTTTGTCAATCAGTCCCGCATCCAACAGACGCAGCGCATTGTCAATTTCCCGGCTCCGTGCGGTGGCCTCTTTTACGATGTCCACGGTACGGTTGCCCTGCATTTGCACCGTGGCGCGTGCGGGCAGGCCGCGCAAGGCCAGTTCGAGGTTGTAAATGCGCGTGAGCAACGCGCCCACGCGCCGGTTCACCGTGAGCACCTGTCGGTTCACCACTTCAAACTGCGCGGTGCCGTAGGTTTCCGTTGAGCCGTAATTGCGCCCCATGAGCACGGGCATCATGTGCATGCCCGTGATGACCTGTTCCTCCACCGCCTTGTGATTTTCATAAAAGACATGGGTACGCTGATCGCCTCCCAGCACATCCACGTCCACGTTGTCATAGGTGACCAGATTCTGGTCTACCGCCGCGCCGCCGAGCCGATCGCGCAGGGCGCGCAAATTTTGCGACATTCGCGCGCGGTAGTCTTCGTCCGATTCGCCCGGCGCCTGTTCCTCCGGACGATACCGCACATGCAGCTTGCTCCAGCCGGCGTTGCGGGTGGCTTTGGCCATATCCTCCAGAAGCCGTTGTTGGATGGTTATCATGCCGGGCAATGCGCGGAGCATGCTGCGGCCATAGGGATTGGTTCCGTCCCGGTCAAGTCCCACATAAAAGAAATACCCGTCCGGCAGTCGCACCGATTCGCCCTCGACAAGCTGCCATGCTTCAAGCCGCCCGTGGTTGCGACGAAAGCGAACCGTCCACACGTCCACCGGAACAATGTCATGGATCCATTCCCGCGCGCTCCCCGGAACCACTTCCAGCGCCGCCGCGCCGTAGGTAAACAGGGATGCGTAGAACAGGTCAAGCAACCCCGCAAGGCCACCGTCAGCAGCATGTACACGCGCCGCCAATGCGTCCACCACCGCCTGCGCTTCGGCGGGCGCTTCGCCCCCGTCCGCGGCCGTTACCCGCACGGCATGGCCGGTATGACACAGGCGTTTCCATGTCCACACCGCATCGGACACATCCGGCACACAGTCGCGCAAGTAGCGGTACATGGGCAACATCTCAAAGGGAGTGTTATTGGGGAGCGGCAGGTAATCGTGGGGACCAAAGGGGGTGTTCCGGCTGTGTTCGGGATACGAGGCCGCTTCGGGCGTGGGCGCGGCATTGGGCCGTCGCCGCAGCAGATGGACAAAACGCCGCCACCACGTGGCGGCCACAAGGCCAATACTCATCATCATCCTCCCATTCGTGCAGGCATGTTCGGCAACCGCGCCTGCGTATCATGCTGTCTGCTATTCATTCGCGGGAGGATGTTGCGCGAAAGGGGAGGATGCCGCCGCAAGCATCCGCACCCCGCCCCGTGAACTCAGGTCTGTGGCGGCGACGGTGCATGCCTGCGGATAGGTGTGCGCGAGGTAAACGCTTGCGTTTACATGCGCGTGAAAAGGATGTCTACAGAATAATGGACGGGGCGCTACGTTACCAGAGGTAGCTGTACCCAAGCACACAGGACATGCCGCTGGTCTTGAGGGTGGAACCTTTGCCGAGGCGCGAAAACAGATCGCCCCGACCGGTGTCCCGCATTTTGTTGGGGGGCACATACACGGCGGCAAGGTGGACTTGATGGTTGTCGTTGACCTTGTGCGAGACGCCCGCGGTGATGTGATGCTCCACAATGACGGGCACCAGCGCGGCGAGAAAGACATTGTCATCCGTGATGGGCGTGTTGCTGAAGGAATAGCCGGCCATGAAGGTCCATCGCGGGTGGGCTTCCCATTCCACCCCGACTTTGACGCTGTGCTGGTCGCGCCATCCGAAGCCGCCGCCGCCAAAGAGGGGCGATCCATAGGTGCCGATTCGTTTCCAGTTCAGCCATTTGTAATCAAGCGCCACCTCCACATTCGGACGCACTTTGTACGCAATGCCTGCCTGTGCCACGCGGGGCGTATCCAACGGGTGATTCAGTAGATCGCTGTACTTCTTCATGGACTGCGTCCAATGGCGGGAGCTGTAATTCGCGCCCACCGAAAAGCGATCCCAGCTCCGATAGATGCCGATGCCCAGTCCCGCGCCATAGGCGCTGTCCCATTTGTTGCCGTAGCGGGCGGGCAAGGTGCGCAGGGTAATGTGGTCGCTGCGAAAACGGGACAAGGACAGATGCAGGCCCAGCCCGACCGCCCAGCCGCTGTCAAATTCATGGGCGTAGGCAAGTACTCCGCGGATATGCTGGTACGCGAGGCGTCGATCCTGATTGCCTTGAAACAGGCGGCTGATGATGTTTCGCGAGTAAGGATATTCCACACGGGAGCCGCTGGGGATAAAGACGCCGCCGCCCAGGGCGCCCGACTTCAACGGCGTTATCGCGCCGAACGATACAATGTGGGTAAACCCTTCGGCAACCAACCGGTCGTTCACGCGATTGCCCAGCAGGCCGCGGGGTTCAAACTCCGACCTGCCGAAGACGGAGTACCAGTTCATATCAAAGCGCCGATCCAAATCCACCATGGAGGCAGGATTCATATAGCTCCAGTAGGCGCTGCGCGGACTGGCCACACCCGCTGATGCACGACCAAGCTGGAGCGCGTCGTTCCCCAACAGAAACACGCCCTCTCCCGCCAAGGCGGGCAGCCCCAGAAAGAGTACTATCAGGGCAAGCCCCACACAACCATAGTTGTGGTATGGAAATGTGCAGGCGGCGTAATTTTTCTTGCGGCTAACCATGCGACACGACCTCCTATGTTTATTTGTGAGTCGTAGTTTTACCACAAGGTTTACTTGAGTTTCAAGTTTCACGGGGCTGATTTGGAATCAGCAGTTCTAGCCCGCATATTTCACAAGATTTCTGTTGCGCCTGCGAATCTTACACCATATCAGGCACTTTGCTTGCCCGCCGACTTCGACGTGTA
>SKQZ01000310.1 GCA_007118765.1 Candidatus Hydrogenedentota bacterium | reverse complement strand
GCTTTGCGCAGGCCGCCGGCTGACAGCGTGTTAGTACACGTCGAAGTCGGCGGGCAAGCAAAGTGCCTGATATGGTGTAAGATTCGCAGGCGTAACAGAAATCTTGTGAAATATGCGGGTTAGCGTGTTGTCTCCGGTGCAACGTCCAGGGCGATTTTCTCAAGCGGTCGCGGCGGATTCACGTTTCTGGTGAGATACGATACGATCAGCATGGTGAAAAGTCCCGCTATCATGGCGGTTGTCCGGAACGGAAACTGTACGGTGATGAAACCGGTATCCGCCGCCACATCGTATATCCAATATCGGAACAACGGATTGATCCCCAATTCGGGCACGCCGCCCGCCAGCCGCAACGGCAAGGCAACCGCCACGCCCGCAAGCACGCCGATGGTGTTGGTGTACTTGTAAAAGAGCGTGAGCGTCAGCGCAGGGAACAACGTAACATAGATTAAGTCGCAGTTGAGTGTCCACAGCGCATACACGCTTTCCACACGCAACGCGAGGAGCGTGGCGGCAACACCAATGACAATGATGCTGCTGCGAAGCGTGCGCTTCAGCTGGGTATCAGTCATCGGTTTCCGCTTCAGCGGACGTGCAACGTTCCATGTGAACATGGCCGATGCAGACAGCACGGAAGAGTCCACGCTGGACATGACGGCGGCGGCTACCGCGCCAAGTCCCAACGCGCCAATGAGAGACGGCATGGCATATCGCAACACGTGGGGCAGAATCATGGCGGCGGTGTGCGGTTCGGGCGCGCCTGCGGCGGCCCAGTCGAAGTTGTAGCCAATAACGCCAATGAGGGAAGGGGGAATGACCAGTATGAACGCGCCCACGCCCGCGCCCACACTCATCCAGCGGGCGACAGTGCCATTTCGCGAAGCGAGCACCCGCTGAAAGTAACAATGCCACGGGATGCCGCCACAAATATAAAGCAGGCCGTAGTCAATCCACGTGAAGGTCCATGCGCCCCAGTTGGGGTCGCGAAAAGCGTTTAACGGCGGGAAATACCCGGTGACAAAGCCCGCGCCCAGCGTGCCGAAATCGGCATTGTACGTGTCCCACATGGCCTGCCAGCCGCCCACATTGGGCATTGCCACGACAATGCCCAGCGTCAGGAAGGCGAAGACCATGACCAACTGTATGACATCGGTGTAGGCGACGGCCCATAACCCGCTGATGGCGGTATAGGCAAGGGTGATGGAGGCGGTGATGATGATGCCTGTTGCCATGTTGATGCCGAGGATGGTGGCAAATGCCGCGCCAAGCGCCGTCATAATGGCGGCCGTCCAGAGTATTTCGCCCAGCAAAGCAAAAAGATACAGGAAAGACGTGGTGGGCAGCCCGAATCTTTGCATCAGCGGATCAAGCATGGTGGTGTAATTCATGTTGCGCATTTTCTTGGCATAGAAGATGCCGCCGAACATGAGCGAAAGGGCGTATCCCCATCCGGCCTGTGCCCATCCCTGCCCTTCGGCATACACCATCTCGGCGGTGCCGGCAAGGTAGCCGCCGCCGACCCATGTGGCGGTCATGGTGAAGATGGCCATCCAAAGAGGAATGCCCCGCCCGGCCAAAAGCAGGTCGGTGGCGTTGAGTGCGGACGTTTCGTCGCGCTTGCGCAACCGCGGCGCAATGACGGCCAGCAAAAACAGTCCCAAATACACCGTCAACATGACCACGAGGCCGGATATGAAAACATCATCTTTCATTGAGTGTTCCTTAGAGCGCTCCGGGGAGACATGACGTGTGCTGCGTTGCATCGTGATCCGTGAAGCCCGGATGATCCGCGGTTATCGGCCATCGGGGCAAACGCATGGCGACACGCCTCCCGTACACGTTATACAATTGTTGCGCCCTGCGCTTCCAATAACGCAACCCCGTATTTAATGGAAACAGCAAAAGAGAACTGGAGCGACGGGACGGAGGGTTCACCGACTTCTTTTGCATGAGGCGGCACAAACAGGCCGCCAACCACGCCGATGACCCGTCTGTCATCTGCGGCAATGAGCGGTGCACCACACATGCCGGGGTGAACAGCGCCGTCGAAGAGAAAAACGTCAACATCCGCCTGGGTTTTAATCTTGGCTGCGATGAGCGATTGTCGGATAAATTGATTGAATATATGCTGAAAGCCGAAGGGATAGCCCAGCCACATCACCCCGCTGCCGGGCGGCGTTTCATCCGGAACGCCGATCATGTGATCAGGGCATGTTATGTCGAATTCATGGCGCAGTTTCAGCAGCGCAAGGTCATGTGTTTCGTCAATTGCAATCAAATCCACATCACACGATGTAACGGTTTCAGTGGTTGTCGGCTCAAAGGCGGTGCTTGTTTCCTGTGGCGCCACCAACAAATGCTCCCGTCCCTGGATATTATGTGCGGTGGTTAACAAAAAGCCATCCGGATGGGCGAGAAACGCGGTGCCCAGAAAAACAACCGTATCGCCGTCTTTGCGCAGCAGCATCATGCAGCCGCCCCGAAACCGCGTAAAAATGTCTTGTGCCATGTCTGTCTCCCAAAACCGTTTGCGCGCGCCGAACAACAGTGCCTACCAGAGCCTGCGATAGCCGTAGGTCTTGTGCTTGTCCAGCGGAGGCTGTTGCTTAATCTTGTATTCGGCCAAATCCCGGTCGGTTTTCAAGGTAAACGCCTGGGGTGCGGTATAGTCGCTGAACCCCTTGTACAAACTGAAGGTCATGCCCAACAAAATGAAAGCGAATGGCAATCCGGTGGTAATGGTTGCCGTTTGCAAGGCGGTCAAGCCGCCGCCCACCAATAATGCCGCGGCAACGGCGCCTTCCAAAATAGCCCAGAAAAGCCGGGACAGCACCGGCGGATTAGGGTTGCCGCCGGAAGTAATAATGTCTATGACCATGGAGCCCGAGTCCGAAGACGTAACGAAAAACGTGATTACCACCACCACGCCCAGCACGGAGGAAACGGCGCTTAACGGGAAATTGCCAAACAAAACAAACAACGACACCGGAATGTTGTCTTGCACGGCCTCGGTGATGCCGCCGGCGCCAAACATCTCCAGATACAACGCCGTATTCCCGAATATGGTCATCCATGCGAAAGTCACCAGCGTGGGCACAAACAAAACCCCCGCAATGAACTGGCGCACCGTGCGGCCATAGGATACGCGGGCAATGAACATGCCCACAAAGGGCGACCATGCTATCCACCATGCCCAGTAAAAAATCGTCCAGCCGTGCTGCCATTCCGTTTGCTCATAGGCTTCGTGCCAAGTGGACAAACGCGGCAAATTCTGCACGTAATACCCGATATTCTCCAGCAACGCATCCAAAATGAACAGCGTGGGCCCCAGCAGAAAGATAAAGGCGGCCAACGAAAGGGCAATCACAATATTGATTTCCGACAAACGGCGGATGCCCTTGTCAAGCCCCCGCACCACCGACCATGTGGCCACCGCGGTGATGCCAACAATCAACGCCACTTGGATACCGCTGCTCTGCCCGATGCCAAGAAGATAATCAAGCCCGGCATTCACCTGCTGCACCCCCAAGCCCAACGACGTGGCCACGCCGAACAATGTGGCCGTGGTGGCCAGGATGTCTATTATATTGCCGCGCCACCCGTAGATTCGTTCCCCCCAAATCGGGTAAAACGCCGTGCGTATCGAGAGGGGCAGCCCTTTGTTAAAAGAAAAAAAGGCCAACGCCAGCGCCACCAACGTATACAAGGCCCATGGATGCAATCCCCAGTGCAGAAACGTAATGTCCAAGGCCATGCGCGCCGCCTCCGTAGTGCCCGGTTCGGCAAAAGGATTGGCGGCATAGTGGAAGACAGGTTCTGCAACGCCGTAAAACAACAGGCCAATTCCCATGCCCGCAGAAAACAACATGGCAAACCAACTCGTTGTGCTGAACTCCGGACGTGCATCCGGGCCGCCAAGCCGTATATCGCCAAACCGGCCGAACATGAGCATCAACACAAAGATCAAAATGATGTTCACGGTCCAAATGAACACCCAGCCCGTATATTTCGACATGGCATATTGTGCTTGTTCAAAAAAGTCGCCAACGTACTGCGCGAACAGAACGGTAAGTATCACCGACGAAATAATCAGGCCTGCGGAACCAAAAAACACCCACGGGTGAACATCCAAATGAAACCAGCTGTCACTGTTTTGTTCGCTTGGCACGGCGTCTTTACTCAAAAGCAATTCCTCCATAATGTTTGTGATGCATTTCCACAGCAGCCGTCGTCATCGCGCTCATCGGGCTTTCTATGAGGCGCTGCGGCAAAGGTTTGCAGGAAATCCCCGGTACACCATGTGGTTTGTCCCCATAACATAACAATTTAACCCCCTGTACGTCCACATTTCCGGCATAGACCTCCACCTGCGGCGGCGATTCATCTAATGAAACTCGCATCACAGCAAAACAATCGTCTTTGCGAGGAGGGCGACAGCCCGACGCGGTAATCTGGGACATGAGATCGCGTCGCTGCGCTCGCGATGACGATGTAACACGATTCATTAACGGTTTGCAGTGCGCGAATTACAGCAGAAAGGCGTAGCGCAACAAAAATGCAAGGGCAACACCGTACATCACAGGATGCACTTCCCGCCCGCGCCCCGTTGCCGCTTTAATCAGCGCATAGGAAATGCACCCGAACGCAATGCCTTCCGTGATTCCATAGCCAAACGCCATCATCACGAGGGTCAGAAAAGCGGGCAGACTTTCCGTGGCATCGCTCCAGTCCACTTTGCGCAAGGGCGCCAACATCAACATGCCCACTACGATCAGTGCCGGCGCCACGGCGGGATACATGGGTACATAGGCGCCCTCAATGCCGAGGACGGCGTAATACGCCGGGCCTACGTCCGTGCCCACCAGCGCCACAACCGGCCCCAGAGCGATGGCAATAATGAAACACACGCCCGTGACCAGAGCAGCCAACCCGGTGCGCGCACCCGCCGCCACGCCGGTGGAGCTTTCAATGTAACTGGTCACCGTGGACGTACCACAAAGCGCGCCGGTACACGTGGACAACGCATCGGCCAGGAATGCCCGGCCCGCACGGGGCAGTTTGCCGTCGTCGGTGATGTATCCCGCCTGGGTGCCCACCCCCACAAGCGTGCCTACGGTATCGAAAAGATCCAGAAAGAAGAACAATGCCACTGCCAACAGGGCATCTTGCCAGCGCGTCGCCAACTCACCGAAATCAAGGCTGAAGAACGTTTCCGTTGAACGTTCAAAAGCGGGCAACTCCATCGGGATTACGCCCAACAACAACCCCACCCCGGTGGTAAGCAAGATGCCGATAAGGATGCTGCCGTGGACATTGCGGGCAAACAACATGCCCATCACAAACAAACCGAGCAGCGCGGTAAGCGGTGCGGGATGGGTCAGGTCGCCCAGGGTTGTCATGGTCGCGCCGTCCAACACCACAATACCGCTCCACTGCAACCCGATATAGGCAATAAACAACCCGATGGCCGGCCCCACGGCGTTTTTGAGCGTTGCGGGAAACACATCCAGCACTTTCTCACGGATGCCGAGCAGTGTAAGAATCGTAAAAATGATGCCCGAACACAACACAATGGCCAGCCCGCCCTGCCACGAAAAACCCAACCCAAGACAGATGGTGAAGGTAAACAGAAAGTTTTGTCCCATCCCCGGCGCCAGCGCAAAAGGATAGTTGGCAAGACAACCCATCAGAAAACAGCCCACCGCCGACGAAATGCAGGTGGCAAGCAACACCGAGCCAAAATTCATGCCCGCCATGGCCAGCACCGTCGGTTGAACGAAGATAATGTAACTCATCGTGGCAAAGGTGGTTACGCCGCCCACGACCTCCCGGCCTACAGTGGAACCCGATGCCGCAATGCCAAAACGCTTGTCCAATGCATTCATCAAGCACTTCTCCCATGGGTTGTCGCCATGACTTTCCCGCACGCCATTATACGCCCGATACAGAAAGTAAATAAACCCCCGAATATGTGATGCCCATTGCCGCACATGCGCGAATCCAGCGGTTCCTCCCTCATTGTTTGTGGTCGCCCGGATGCCCTTTTTACCGAAATAACGCGCTGTATGTACGGCCGTCGCCGAATAATGGGGACAAGAAACTATTCGCAAAAAACCGGAATTGGTATAATGGCTGTCAACACTCGTACTGGTAACCCGAGGGTTTGCCATGGCAAGATGCGCTTCATGCGCCCGGCGCACAACGCATCACAGCACTTGCGGAATCGCTAGCCCGGATATTTCATCAAGTTTCGTCGTGAGCCTGTGAAGATTGTGCCAGAGCAGGTGTTTTGCGCAGGCCGCCGGCTGACAGCGTGTTAGTACACGTCGAAGTCGGCGGGCAAGCAAAGTG
>SKQZ01000021.1 GCA_007118765.1 Candidatus Hydrogenedentota bacterium | reverse complement strand
CTAGCCCGCATATTTCACAAGATTTCTGTTGCGCCTGCGAATCTTACACCATATCAGGCACTTTGCTTGCCCGCCGACTTCGACGTGTACTAACACGCTGTCAGCCGGCGGCCCGCGCAAGGCACCTGCTCCGGCGCAATCTTCACAGGCTCACGACGAAACCTGGTGAAATATCCGGGCTAATCCGCTTGTATTATCCGTCGTGAAACGGGGGTCGAGCCTTCGTATCATACACGATGTACCTGCCTATTGTACTTAACTCGCGCCCACAAGACAACGCTTGTTGGCTATACAAAGCAGGGGCGCGGCCCTGTGTTGGTGGCCGCGCCCCTTTGTACCAATGGTTTTGTAGTGGTCGGCAGATCGCTTCTATTGTCGTGGCACCCGAATGATGGTGATATCGGGATCACTGCTGCCGCGCACATAACGGATTAGCAATGCTTTGCCCGGTTCGGCGTGTTCTTCCATCAACTGGAAGAAGTCCTCGCTGCTGCTTACCGGTTGTTGTGCGACCTCAATGATGATGTCGCCTTCGAGAAGCCGCGCGTCTTCAGCGGGGCTGCCCAGTTCGATGTCCGTAATGACAACACCTTCGAGTTCTTCCTGAGCGCCGAGCCGTTGCAGAATTGATGGCGTCAGATCGCGCACCCTGATACCAAGCACGGAGCGGTCTATGGGGCGTCTTTCTGCCAGCAGGTCGCGTTCAGTCAACGTGACCTCCACCTCAATGGAACGCCTGTCACGCCAGATTTCCAGCGTGACCGTGTCGCCGGGGGGATACGAAGAAATGGTGCGCACCAGTTCGCTGGCATTGGCAATTTCTTTGTCATTGACCTTGCGAATGACATCATAGGTCTTCAATCCCGCAACATCCGCGGGCGTGTCAGGCTGTACTTGTCGCACCACGGCGCCACGCTCATCAGGCAGGCCCAGGGTATCCACATCGGCATACGTGCTTGCGTCGTCAATGGATACGCCCAGATAGCCGCGCGTAACCTTGCCCTCCGCAATTAACACGGGTACCGTCTGTTTGGCCGTATTGATTGGGATGGCGAACCCGATGGAGTTCGCGCCGAACACAATGGCGGTGTTGATGCCAATAACCTCGCCGTCTATATTGCACAGCGGCCCACCGCTGTTGCCGAGGTTAATGGCGGCATCTGTTTGTATGAGGTTCTGGAATGTCAGCCCCTGCATGGCAAGTCCACGCAAACCTTCCCGGCCAAGTGCGCTGATATGACCGAAGGACACGGAGCCTTCAAATCCGCGTGGGCTGCCGATGGCGATGGCAAATTCACCGACACGCACGTTGTCCGAATCGCCAAGTGTCAGGGGCAGCAGTGTCTCATCCGCGTCAATCTTAACGACGGCAATATCCGTTTCCGGATCCGTACCGACAATTTCCGCGTCATATTCATTGCCATTATGCAACCGCACCACAATCCGTTCCGCATCTTCAACAACATGATTGTTGGTAATGATGTACCCCTCGGCGTCATAAATAAAACCGCTGCCTGTGCCGCGCGGCCGCCGTTGTTGCATCCGCGGGCGCTCTTGAGGCGTGGGTACATTAAAGAAACGGAACAAATCTTCCATTGGCCCGAAAGGCGTCATATCCAATTCTTCCGCCTTGCCCTGAACGTCAATGTTGACCACCGACGGACGCAGCCGTTCATGCAAATCAACATAGATTTCCTGTATCTCACGAAGCAGTGAGACATCCTGGGCATGTGTCGGTAGTGGTGCGCCCAGGCAAACGCCCAGTGCAAGCAGTGTTGTCAGCAATAGATTCGTCTTCTTCATACAATGGTCTCCTTACGTTGTTTCGAGGTGTGCTGCGCCCGTAACTGCTTCATGCAGTCGGCGCGCTACCCACTCTTTCAACTTCTTGTTTTCTATCTTGCGTCCATTCATACAAACATAAAACGCGTCGCGGGCTCTGCCGACATCGGTCATGATGTGTGCCGCGCGAAAGTCAACGCCCATTTCCGACAAGGTGTGGGCGATATCAAACAACAGCCCCGTACGGTCGCCGGCCACGATGTCTATTACAGTGTCTGTCCGCGAGGCATTGTTGTCAAACTGCACGGAGGGGCGCACGGGTGCTGACGGATGCGTTAGCGCGAACAAACGCCTCCGTGCCGTGTTGACATACTCGCGTATGTTGTGGCCATGTAAAATAACAGCCTCCAATACCTGGGTTACCGCCGCAACTTCATCCGCTGTAAGCGGCCTGCCGTTTACTGCATTATGCACCCAAAAACTGTCCACCACCCACCCGTCGGTGCGCGTAAACAGCGCTGCGTTGCGCACATCCACAAGTTGTGACGCAAAGGCGCCCGCAATCTCCGAGAACAAGCCGTGTCGGTCGCGGGTACATACGACAAACTCGCTTGTTCCCAGTTCCGGACAGTCAACGCATCGCGTGGCCAATCCACTGGTGCGCGCTTCCTCCAGGCATGCGATATGCACCGCAATTTGGTCGGGAAAACACCCAAGTAAGTAACGTTCTCCCACGGCATTGAGATAACTGTCCACATCCGATTTGGCAAATTGAGGCGCCAACGCATAGATGCTCTCGCGTTTGGGCTGTAAAGCGTCGCTGTCAATATCGTCTAACGAACGGCCCGTCAACAGTCGTTCGGCCCGCAAAAACAGTTTTACGAGTAGCGCTCCTTTCCACTCATTATACACGTTTGGCCCCACTGCACTCAGGTCTGCGTAGGTGAGCAAGAACAACATGCGCAGCATATCGTCATTTCCAAGCATCGCGGAAAACGATTCGATAACATCCCAATCATCCGTATCGCGATAGAAGGCGATATCGGACATCGTTTGATGTCGTTCCACCAACACCGTCAGCTGCTTTTTCTCGTATGCCTCCAGACCGATACGATCTGCAATGGAAGCGGCAATCCGTACCCCCTCTTCAATATGCGCTTCCCCGGCGACCTTACCCAAGTCATGCAACAGGATGCCCATGACCAGCACATGGGGGTCACGGATTGTTTCAAGGGCCTGCCGCAGAATATCCGACATTGGTACGGTGCGGTCCGTCAGATTGCCCAGTGCTTCCAAAGCACGCAGGGTATGTTCGTCAACGGGATAGCTGTGAAAATCCTGGTAGCGCATGATGCCTTGGACGGCCCCGAATTCCGGGAGGTAGGCGGCCAGCAACCCGCACCGCGCCGCTTCGCGCAGAGCGAGGCCGGCATGAAGGGGACGCTTGCATATTGCAAGGAAATAGCCGCGTACCGTATCACTCGTAAGGAAAGCAGTGTTCACCAGGTGGAGGCTGTTCGACAACCAATGCGCTGTGGCATGGCTCAGGGGCACGGCGCGGCGTGCACATTCCCAAACAACCTCCATCAGCCGGGATGGATTTTCCGCGAACCATTGTTTGTCAGCGGGGTTTACGCACAAGTGTTTTTGGTAGACCGTAATCGGCGTGCGTTCCCTGTTTTGCACTTCGAACATATGTATCATTGAGGGCTGTTCGCTGATGCGCGTCGCAATTTGGAGAAAACGGCGAACACGACATGCGGCGCTGTAATAGTCCTGCATAAAGCGTTCTCTTGCCTGGGGCGTGTCGCCATAATCAAACACACGCGCAACATGTTGCTGCAACGGAAAGGTAAGGCGGTTTTCCATGCGGTCTGTGTGAAAATGCAACTCATTTCTGACGCGCCAGATAAAATTCAGACCGTCAAGAATATCAAGGTGTTCCACCGCCGTAATATGTTCCATGGCGGCCAAATCATCCAGCGAAAGCGCACCCTGCGTGAGCGCAATCATCCATAAGCCGGCATGAAAATCGCGTAGTCCCCCGGCATTCTCCTTGACATCGGGTTCCAGCGCGTACAGGTCGCGGTGGGCTTCCGGCAATTGCTTGGGTTGCTCGCGCTGTCGCACATAATCCAGCACGACCGCCCGATTGGCTGCGTCCAGGTCTGCCAACGAAAGCTTTAACCTGCCGAAGGTGGTATTGTCGCCAAAAACAAGCCGGGCTTGGGCGTAAGCAGTGTATATTTGCGGGTCTGATGCCGCCAGTTCCATTGCGTCGCGCACGGTATGGATGGCATAACCGGCTTTGAAGCCAATATCCCAGAAGAAAGGCAGCAGAAAGGCGCTCAACGTTTCGATGTCGGCCGTAAGCGTATCATCCACCACCAGCGAGATGTCCAAATCCGAATGAGGGCTCATCTCACGCCGTCCGTAGCCGCCCAACGCACATATAGCCGTTTGTTGCATGGTGCGGCGGACATTGACTGCGTGAGCGCCGGCAAATATGGCCACCAACCGCACAATTTCGTCGCACAGGTCGGTAAGACGGCGTAGGATTGCGCTTCCTGATTCCCCGGCATCATGAAGTTTACGGATGTCATGCCGTCTGTCCTGCGCATAGTTGCGAACAGCCGCCACACAGTCCGCACGGGGCAATGCACGGAAGGCAGGTGCGTCTGAACGGGCCAACTGGTCCAAATCGGCTATGGTGTATGTTGCGCTTTTCATATCGGATATCTATCGTTTATTTCGGTATCGGCAACGGCTGGCTATATGCCGGCAAAGTCCACTACGGCAAGGTTATCGCGCCGGGCCCAACCGCGTTCGCCGCCGTGTACATGGACCCGCATCCAGTCGCCCTCTAATCGGTCTATCAAAACGCGGTCTCCTTCATACAACAAAAATCGTGGCGAATCTAGTTCGCTCATGCTGAAAAATACCGGCGTTTCATCCTGTAATGTCACGGCCCGTTTGGGCGGGGGCTCGGAGAAATAATTGTCGGCGACCGCAAATGAGAACAGGAGCAGCGCGACAACGGGAAGCAGGCGGCTCAGCCATTTCAATCGGGTTGTTTCGCGCCAGTAGCGGATCCCGAACAAGAGCGATGCCAGCAGCAGCACAAAGTGTGTGGCCAGTACGCCCTGCCAAGGCGACAAGGGATAGTGACGCAGAAAGCCTTGTTCCTGTACGGCAGTCGCCGGCGGCACCGGCAAATTTCGTTGTGTCTCCTGCAATGCCGTTTGCAGATTGCGGCGTGCAGGGTCATACCGTCCGTCCACGGCCAGCGCGGCCTCATAATAATAAATGGCGCGCCCCAAATCGCCTTTTCGGCGCCACGCATTGCCCATGTTAAAAAACAGCGGTGCGCTGTTTACGCCAAAGCGCGTCCGCAACTGGTCATACTGCTCAATGGCCAGCGCGTAATCGCCTGCGTAATATGCTGTGTTGGCTTCTTCCAGCACCGTGTGGGCTTCGTGTGGCAGGGAAGAGAACGCCAGGGCTAGTATCAAAACCGTCATGACTGTTTCTCCCGCAAGAGTTCGTGCAACTGTTCAACCGCATCCCGTACAGCACTGCACAACGCCGTCGCCTCTTCTTTACTGGTGCCGCGACCGGCATAGCGGGCACGTTCACATGCCTTTAAGGAACGGACAACAACCGATCGCAACGCTTCCGGTACCTGAGCCTCACTTAATACCGCCTCAACTTCTGACGACGTAAGGCCCGCTTCATTGATATTCAGCATATCGCCGATAAAGCCCGTGAGCGCCCGGTACAGGGAATCGGTGGGGTCTTCGGCTGCCGTAGCAGCGTCCAGGCGTTTGATACAGGTACTCTTCGCATAGTAGCGCCGTGCATATCCCGTGTCCCGAAGCAGTCGGCGGCGATGTTTCAGGGTAAATACGGTTGCGATCAACAATGCCAGCGTTACCACGGGGCTGAACATGGTCAAGAAGCCAAGACGGCGTCCCGGTCTGGTTGATACGGAAAAAACGACCTGTGGGTCGGTAATGATGGGAAGCAGTCCGTCGTCGTACACTTCAATTCTGCGACGTTGCTCCTCTGCCGAGCCGCCGATGGCGACGAAGGTGTCACTGTCTGACGCGGGCTGTATTTCCACTGGTATCGCCGGACCATACGCCGTTACATATTCTTTGCTTTCCGGCGAAAAGTACAGGAACTGGACGGGTGGGATTTCCTGAAGTCCGGCACGCAGGGGGGTCAACAAATAGGAGAAGTGTTTCTGTACTTCCGTGCTGTTCTGCTGCTGTTGCGTTTCCACTTCGGGGTCGGAAAAGTGCGCCCACGGCATTTCCGGCAGCGACGGCGCGCTTATGGCGTTGGGGTTGCCCTCGCCCGAAATCGTGATGTTGAATCGTACCGGGGCGCCCTGTGTCAGGTGTTCTGCGTTTAGTCGCGCATCAACGTCAAAGCGGCCCACAGCGCCGCTGAAACCCGAAGGCCGGGGCGTGGGCAGGGGCAATACCGTTATTTGGACCGGGTTGGTTTCAAATACACGTGCCGCCGTTTGCGGTTGGCGTCGGGAATTGAACCAACGCACTCCCCCCTGCCATTCCCATGCGCCAACAGTAAGGTCGCCGGAGGTGGTGGGATACAAGACTTGGGACAATTCCGTTACACGGTATCTGCGTCCGGCATACATTTCCGAATAACTCTCTTGCCATTGTTGGCCTGTTTGAAACCCGTGGGTTTCCGGCATCGGCATTCGGCGCGGTGTTTCCAAGCTGACATAGAACTGATCCAGCACGTAAAGACGGAGACGCAGCAGGAGCGGTTCGCCGTTATAAACAACACGCTTGTCCGTGGCAGCACGAATAAATGCCAGGTCTTCAATGGTCAGCTCGGCGGTGTCATCCGGCGGTCGTGCGCCCATGTCCACCGTGCGGGTAACCTCAATCTCCTTAGGTTGCGTAAAATATTCCTGCCCGTCTACCGTTACGGAAATGCGCGGTATGGTGACCATGCCTTCCTGCGAAATGGAGGCAGGGTACCGCCATGTGCGTGATTGCGTCACGGCAGTTTCACCTCCGATGGTCTGAATGCTGGTGGAAGAACGATGCGAGGGGGTGTCAAGACGGATGCCGGCATCAATAACATCTTGCATGTCCGGTTCACTGATTTCGCTTCCATTCGCCGTGATGCTGATATGGAAGACCTCGTTCATTGAGACCCGGCGTGCTGACACGTCCATCGAAACGGGGCCTTGTGCCTGCGCTACTGCAGCCACGAATGCCGCGCAGATGATGATGAGGGTTCCACAGCGCATTACCACCAGTCTCCCTTGATGTCTATCCGGTCCCGCTGCCGTAATTCCTCCCGCTGTTCCTGTCTGTCAATGTCCTCCAATGATTCCAACAATGCCTCAAGACTTTCAATATCCTCAGGCATCGTCTCGTCCACGTCGGTGCGGTCGGTTTCGTCCGTATCGTCTGTATCTTGTTCCTGTGCGGCCGTGTCTTGCTGATCGGCGTCGGGATCCTCATCTTCATCCTGTTCGGGCGTTTCCTCTGGTTGATCCGAATCGTCCTCGTCAGGCGTTCCGTCGCCGTTGTCATCGCCCGGCATGGCAAGCAACAGGACAATCACCAGTTCGCCGCGATGAAGTGGCATGCCGCGGAAAAGCAGTGCCTGACGAGCCGCGGCCAAAGCGCGTGTATCCAGTGCGCGGGCATAATCGCCGTTGTCCTGTAACATTTCAACCCGTGCCAACACCTCCATCAAGCCTTCCTCGTCGGAGGGCAAGGCACTGATATACATGGAATACAATGCGCTGATGGGAAACAGCGTTTCCTCGCCCCACGGCAGCTCCCGCTCTTCCAAAGCCACCAGTTCGTATGAGGTAAAGGGCAGATCTTCCAGCAGGGAGGCAATCGGTTTTACCCTGTCGTCCATGTGGGGCTTTTCCGGAACGGCGCCGTGGGCGTACAGGGCGTACATTTGCGCAATCGGCGCAGGCGGCGCATCGGCATCGGGCAATGCGGGCATCCCCATTTGCGCCGGTGACGCAAGAGCGAGGCCTATCCATGCAAGCGCTATGATGGTGATTCGCATCATGGTTCGGGCGCCTCCTCACGGTCCGGTAGCTGCAAAACTGCGATGTTATCTTCGCCGAACGCCTGTGCACCGGGCAGCCAGGTGCTCACATCATCGAATCGTGAGACCAACGTTGGCGGCGGCGTATCAGGAGTCTCTTGCTGCTCCTCTTCCTGTTGTTCCTGTTCTTCTTCCGGGGGTGGATTCTGGAGCAGTTGTTTCAGACGCCACCGCGCATGGGCGTGGTTTGTTTGCATGTCGGCATGGTCGGGGTATTTCGCAAGCCCGTACTCATACGCGTCAACAGCGCGACGCCACGCCGAAACGGTCTGCTGGTAGTCATCGGCCTGTTCGATGATATCGGCTTCGCGTAGCAGGACATTGGCGCGGTTATAAACGGCTTCGCGGGCAATAATGGCGTGCTCGTGCCCCGCCAGAGTGTCATAAATGGCGCGGGCCTCCCCGTAGGCTTCCTGAGCATCCGGTATATTGCCTGCCCGGGCGTGTTGATCGCCGAAAAGCAACCACGCACATCCCATGCTGAATCGGATCTCCGGCGATTCTGGATAATCCACCAACAATTCACGCAGGGCATCCAGCGCCTCGGCGGGCGCATCTGTTTCCATTCGTTGCTGCGCGGCGCGAATCGCATCGGCCGGTACGGCGGCGGCTTGGCTCCATGAGCACACAAACACACCGACGCACAAGAGGCAGACGAGCAAACCGATAGGGCGATGTACCTTAATCATCCGTCTGCCCTCCTGTCATTTGCCGCATCTTACGCCGTCGTTTCCACGGCAATACCGCCAGCCACACGCCTTCGGCGGCGAAACATGCCCATGCAACCGCCAGCGGCCAGCGATACCGATTTACAAGGCGGTAGCGCACTTCATCTTCCGTGGCGCGGGCGCGGATATGTTCCAGCTCCTCATGGATAAAGGCAACGTCTGAGTTATCCGGCGTGATGCGCACATACGCCCCGCCGCCCACGGTGGCAATGCGGGACAGCGTTTCCTCATCCAATTTGGAAATATGGGTCATCTTTTCATCGGGAATGCGTACATAACGGCGCATCCAGCTGGGGAATGTGATGACGGTCCCCTCCGGATCGCCGATGCCGATGGCGAATATGGTCGCGTATTCACTGATCCGTTCTGCGGTGGCAACGGCATCGCCGACCGTTTGCTCTCCGTCTGAAATGAGCACAACCGCCCGGTCGCCCTTGCCAAGGTCATTAAACTGTTGCGCGTCCTCTTCAAACACCTCCAACGCCAGATTCAGTGCGCCGGAAATATCGGTGCCTTCCACACTTAATGTGTCTGTGTCCACTGCGTTCAGAATAGCGCGCAGATAACCGTGGTCGAGGGTCAACGGGCTTAACATCACCGATTCGCCGGAAAACGCCACCAACCCGAACCGGTCGGCGGGGCACCGTTCCATGAGCGACTGAACCTTTTGTCGGGCCCGCTCAAGGCGTGATGGCGGATAATCTTCCGCTGACATGCTCAATGATACGTCGAGCACAATCAAAATATCGCGGCTGGTCCGTGTCACGGGCGTCCACGCGCTCCCCCAGTGCGGCTGGGCGATGGCGATCAACAGGAATGCCGCTCCCAGCAGGGTCAGCCAGAACAAGGGCCGCCGGGCCCGCACATCATAGGCGGGCAACAACCGTTGGGCCAGTCCTGCCTCAACAAAACGGTCCAGACGTTTGCCGTGCCGGGCCTCAAGCAGCCGGAGCGCCACCGTCAACGCGAGCAATATGGCGGCGCCCAGCCCCAGCCAGAGAGGCAACTGCGTTATGGAAAAGATAAACCGCATTGAAACCGTTTCGACTCCAGTATATTGTTGGCATCTTCTGCTATTTCGTGTTTTATGGCAATACCTCAAACCACAAGCGCCGCGAAAGTACGGAGGCAAGCAGCGCCAAGGCGCCTGCGATCATGTAGGGCAGCGCCTCAATACGCGCTTCGTAATAGTCGCCCACGTCCACCTCCGTGGTTTCCAGGGCGCCGATTTCTTCATAGGCACGTATCAATGCCTCCGTATCCGTGGCAAGATAGTAGCGGCCGCCGGTGATGGCGGCAATTTCTTTTAACGTTTCTTCGTCAATCGCTTCGGTGCGCATGGGGAAAAAGCCGCGGCGCACCACCACCTCTTCTACTGCGCCCGCGCCTATCGTGTAAACGCGAATGCCGTATTCTTTGGCAAGACGTGCCGCGTCCAAGGGGTCCAGTTCGCCGCGGTTATTCACCCCATCGGACAGGAGCACCACCACTTTTGATTCGGCATCCGATTGACTGAGCCGCCGCACGGCCAATCCGAGCGCCGAACCGATTGCGGTGCCCTGCTTTCGGTCGGGTGCGATATCCGAGTTGTCCAATTCGCGATCCAGAATATCGTAGTCGAGCGTTAGCGGACATTGGGTCCAGGCGAGTCCGGCAAACAGGATAAGCCCGATGCGGTCTAATCCGAAGCGGGTATCTTGGCTTTCGCGACGGTTATTGACGAAGCGTCTGGCCGACTCGCGTGCAACATACATGCGATCCCGCGGCTGACCGTCAATCATGAAATCTTGTTGGCGCATGCTGCCGGATACGTCAAGACACAGCATGATGTCAATGACGTTTGCACGGTCGGGACGCACATGGTATCCGCGCATGGGCCCGGCCAGCGCCATCAGCAGCAAAAACAAGCCGAGCAAGCGAAGTCCCGCGGGTATGTGGCGCAGCATGTCATCGGGACGCCGTTGGCGCAACCGCGCCAGCAATTCGCCTGTGGAAATACGTACGGCGCCCGGCGCTTTCGCGAACACTTCGGCGAAGAACAAGGCCAGAATCCCAAGGGACAGCCATAACAGGAGCGGGTACGCCAGTCCGTCGTAGTTGAATATGTGCAACCATAGCATCATGCCGCGTGCTCCATTATCTCGTCTTCCGGCGCCTGTGGCGTGGTATCGTTCACAAAGCGACGCACTTGTTTGAAGTGGTCGTGCATGGTGACGCTGTCGGGTTGCAGCCGCGCAAATTTTACTCGATCACATTGACGCAGGAAAGCAGATAAAAATGCTTGCTGTTCCTCCGAAAATACGCGGCTTTGGGCGGCCGTATCAAGAAATTCGGGGGTGGTTTGTTCCGGCGCATGAATGTGGAACCGGTCTTCAATGTAATACCGCAAGATGGCGGACAAGTCAACGTAATAAGCGTCTATTTTGCCTGCTGCGGGCAGGTTGCGTCGTTCAAGTTCGCGCAAACGGTTGAGGGCCGTTTCCCACGGGGGCAGCGCGGGCACGGGCATTTCTTTGGGTTGACGGAGGTACCACATCAGTGCGCCCGCGCCGAGCAACGCGAGAAAAATGCCGGAGAGGCCCAAAAACAGCAGGCGTCTTGAAATCGGTTCGTCCGGCAATACCGTTTCCGGTGAGGCAATGCCCGCAGGTTGCGCAAGCGCTTCCAGTTCGGCCTCGCTCAGCTCGCGGGCGAAAAGCAACGCCGGCGGCACGGTCAGTGTGCCTTCATCATCATCGGTCTGCCACGTTATGGTAAGGGGCGGCGTTGCATAATAACCGGGAAAAATGGGATCTATCCGGTATTGTTGGGTAATGCGGATGCGTCCGTCCGTCTCTTCCGTTGTTTCGGCGTCCAGCGTATCCACCAGCAATTGCGCGTCATCCCAGACAATATCTTGGAAGGTGCAGTGTAGCGAGGCGTCGCCCGTCACGGTAATGGTGTATTCGAAGGGCAGGTGCCACGGGATTTCGGGAGGCGTCACCACGGTCTCGACGCTTGGCTCCGCGGCCGCAACGGCGCCTGCCATGAGTAGCATTATCAGGGTATGCGCGCAGAATTGTCTCATGCCATGGCGCCTCCCGATTGACGCCTTTCACGCATCTTGAAAAACCGGTAAATCTCCTGTACATACGACTTGTCCGTGGACGTGTGCATGGTGTCCACCCGGTTGCGGCGCAGTATTTCGTTTCGGCGTTGCAGTGCCGCCTGTGCCGCCCGCTCGTAGTCGGAACGGACATGGGGATCGCTGGTGTTGACCAGTGTCTCGCGGCCTGTTTCAGCGTCGCGCACGGCCACCAACCCCACATCGGGCAGTGTATGTTCCCGCGGGTCACTGACCGTGACCGCCACAACATCGTGGCGGCGATTTGCCACGCGCAGGGCGGTTTCGTAGTCATCGGCCATGAAGTCGGACACCAGAAACACCACGGCGCGGCGGCGTATTACATTATTCAGGTAGTGCAAGGCTTTGGGAATGTCGGTGCCGGTGCGTTTGGGTTCAAAGTACAGCACCTCGCGGATAACACGCAGCACGTGTTTACTGCCCTTTTGTGGTGGCACATACAACTCCACCTCGTCCGTAAACACCACCAGGCCCACTTTGTCGTTGTTTTTGATGGCGGAGAAGGCAAGCACGGCGCAGAGCTCCGCGGCCAGCTCGTTCTTGAACCGCGATACGCTTCCAAAACGGCCCGAACCGCTCATGTCCACCATCAGCATTACCGTCAGCTCACGCTCTTCCGCCATGATCTTCACATGAGGCTCGCCGGTGCGGGCGGTCACGTTCCAGTCTATGCTGCGGATATCGTCGCCGGGCACATAGGAACGCACCTCGCTGAATTCCATGCCCTGCCCTTTGAACACACTTTCATACTGGCCCGCGAGAATCTCGTTGACCATACGGCGTGTGCGGATGTGAATCCGGCGTATCTGTTGCATGACCTCTTGTGGGATCATGAAGTCGGTTCCTTATGCAAAGTGTCCGTGCCGGTTGTTATGGTACGGGCACAGTGTCCAGTATCTTGCGGATAATATCTTCGCTCGTCATGTTTTCCGCCTCCGCTTCATAGGTGACTTTTACGCGGTGGCGCAGCACGTCCATCGCCACTTGTTTGACATCGTTGGGAAACACGTTGCCTTCGCCCTGCAAAAACGCCATGGCACGCGCCGCCTGTTGCAGGTAGATGGTGGCGCGGGGCGAGGCGCCGTATTCAATCAGGTGCTTGAGCGACATGCCGAAGGTTTCCGGTTCACGTGTCGCGTAGACGATGTCCACAATATAGTTTTTCGCCTTGTCGTCCACATAAATCTGGTTGACGATTTCACGCGCTTCAAGCACTTGGTCGCGGGTGACCACAGCGTCCGCCTGTTGCCGGTGGAGCACGTCCACCCGGTCCATGATTTCCCGTTCTTCGTTGCGGGTGGGGTAGCCCACTTTTAATTTCAGCATGAACCGGTCCACCTGCGCCTCAGGCAGCGGATAGGTGCCTTCCTGTTCAATGGGGTTTTGTGTTGCCAGCACCATAAAGGGTTCTTCCAAAGCGTATGTATGCTCGCCGATGGTTACCTGCCGTTCCTGCATGGCTTCCAACAATGCGCTTTGTACCTTGGCCGGGGCGCGGTTGATCTCGTCCGCCAGAATGATATTGCCGAAAATGGGGCCTTTCTTCGTCACGAATTCGCCGGTCTTGGGCGTATATACCAATGTGCCGATAAGGTCTGCGGGCAACAGATCGGGCGTGAACTGAATCCGGCTGAACACGCAGTCCATGGACTGCGCCAATGTCGTTACCGCGGTTGTTTTAGCAAGGCCCGGCACCCCCTCAATCAGCACATGCCCGTTGGCGAGAATCCCGGTCAGCAAACGGTCTATCATATATTGCTGGCCCACAATCACCCGTGATATTTCGCGGCGCAGCGTGTTCACCAACTCCGCGTGTTGCTCCACGCTTCGCCGAACGGCTTCAACATTTACGGTCATGGATTAGGTCTCCTTTGTGATGCGTTCCATTTCCTGTGCGACAATTCGCTCCACATCCTTGAAATCACCCGCCAGTGCGTCGTCCGTGGGACGCACGCCGCGATAACCGGTATTGTCGGCGGCCTGTTTCAATTTATCCAGCAATGCCGCATGGGATGTGGGGCTTTCTTGTTCAATACAGGCAACCGCGCCACACAGTGCGCGGTAAAAGTCGTAATAATCGGCGTCCAGCCGGTGGCGGCGCGCTTGATGCAGCAGTGCTTGGGCCGTCTCCACGGGGGTTGCGGCGGCATCCTCCGCGTCGTCTCGGCGCTTGCGTGCCCGATACCACACACCCACGCCCCCGGAGATAATCAGCACCGCGATGATGCCGAGCCAGAGACCCGCAGCACGATCTCGAAACACCAGTTCAACCGCTTCCGTTTCCACCACTTGCGCAGGCAAGGTATCCGCTTCTTCCAGACGCGTGATCTGCTCTTCGTTGACAGTGTCCCACGCGAGCACGCGCAACGACAGGGACGGGGCGGTATACATGCCTTTTTCGTGGGCAGTATAGCCAATGGTGACGATGGATTCCTGGCGGTTGTTGCGACGGCGTGTGCGTGTCTCCAACACCTCCGCCGTACCCCATTCCAACGCCGGCAGGGTTGGCGGCATCACCACATACGCCTCGGGCGGGCCTTCCCACGAAATCACGTAGTCCACGGGGAATACGTCGCCGGGACTAACCGCATACTTTTGTGGGGAAACAGCGGACTCCATTGACGCCCCATAAACATACGCCGGGATCAAGCAACCCAAGAGTAGCACTATAAATACACGATGATTCATACGAATTAACAGCACATACCGTGCCAAGTTAGTGAGGCGTGTAACATATTCATTTTATGTGGTATGTCATATTTCCCCGCCGCCCAAACCCCCATATAAGGCATTTTCCTGATGATCATGTCGTTTCTCAGGAACCGCGCCACTCCCCTCCCACACTCCGCAAAGCCTTTCACACGCAGCCTCACACCGATATTCGCCCTCCCCCAATGCTTCTGTTCCCTGCCAACGGTGGCGACGTTACAAACCTATACACCCCCAACGGGCATTATCTATACAGCCGTGGGCAACGCCCCTGTGAAACGGAACAAACATAAATAGCCCCAACGGGGCGTCATCCGTTGCGCAAGCCCGTATTGTGCGCCTTTGCGGCGGACGAACAAAAGGCATATAATCCCCAAGAGTCACGAAGTTACAAGCCAAGGGTAACACCCCTGCGCAATAGGACAAATGTTGAAGCCCCAACGGGGCGTAATCTATATAGCCGGGGGCAACGCCCCTGGGTAAGGTAAGATTATTAAAACCGTCAAGCCCTGAAAGGGCGCCATAAAAAGAATCAGGAATATCCACCGGTGCCTCAATCATTATCAAATATCCTCCTGCACCTCGTATTCAGCACCAAGAATCGGGAGGCGTTAATTACCCCCGAATTGGAGCCCGAACTCTATGCCTACATCGCGACCATACACAAGAACATGTCCTGCCCTTTGTTGAAGATCGGCGGGACAGAAAACCACCTGCACATTTTATGCAGGCTGGAACGCGTCGTTACCGTGAGCAAACTCATGGAGGAAGTGAAAAAGAGTTCCTCGAAATGGGTCAAAGGCAAAGATGAACGGTTGGCGGGATTTACCTGGCAGGCCGGTTACGGCGCCTTTTCTATTGGCATGTCTAATGTTGAGGCGGTGGAGAGATATATCTCCGAGCAGAAAGAGCATCATCGGCACCGGAGCTTCGAAGACGAATATCGCGCATTGTTGACAAAATATCGTGTTGAATGGGATGAGAAATATGTTTGGGATTGATGGGCATGTCGCCCTTACAGGGCTTGGATATTTTGGTGACGACCGTGTCCAGGGGCTTTGCCCCTGGCTGTATGGATTACGCCCCTTTGGGGGCGGTACGTTGAGCCCGTTTAACGTGCTTATGTTACGCCTCGCTACGCTCTGCTCCACAACCGCCAAGGCAATACTGCCTGGAGGTTCAGGCATGAAGTACAGAAACTCTCATAAGAACTGGACCAAAATACGGGTGGACGCCAACAACATAAACCGCACACCGGTGGCTACGAGATACTTGCTGCGGCAAGAGGGTAGCTATGTTTTGTCTTCCCGAGTTAAACGAAAATAAGAAAAAGACGGGCATTTGACAACAGGGTATCCTTCATGCTTTGATAATGATGTGGTTGGTTGGTGTACGGTGATCGAAAAAATGGAGTGGATCTCATTGTAAAGTGATTGAATGGGAAGTGTTAGCGGCTGTAAATCAGCTTATCTGTTCCTTCAAGGAATTCTGAATGCACGGAGTTGATGTAAGATACGTTGATGGGCGGGCCACCGTTGCTTGACAGACAAAAAAAGAGGAAAGGAAAAGGCCATGAATTGGTATCTGGAAGTGCTGAAAAAGTATGCTGTGTTCAGCGGACGTGCAAGAAGGAAAGAGTATTGGATGTTCTTGTTGTTCAGTGTGCTTATTGCCATCGGCATTGGGATTATCGAAGGGATTATTGGCAGTCCCGGTATCATTGGGCTACTCTACTCTTTTGCCGTGCTGATTCCCAGCCTTGCGGTATCAGTGCGTCGGTTGCATGACACCGACCGCAGTGGTTGGTGGTTGCTGGTCGCGTTTGTTCCTTTCATCGGTGGTCTTGTGTTACTGGTGTTCATGCTTCTGGACAGCACACCCGGACAGAATAGCTTCGGTGCAAATCCGAAAGAAGGATTCGCCTGACAACATGCTTCAGCGGGCGTCCTTGCCGTTGATACCGCGATATCGATTATGAGCGCCGCCCCGGCAGCAGCATTCAAATCCCGCCTCCCGTTCGCAGTTCCCGTGTACACAACATGGGCATTGTTGCGAAACAATGAATTTGGCCAACGGACCGCCCTACATTTTGACATCACGTTGTCTGTTCTGTAGCATAGCTGTGTTGACATACGGTTATGATGCAAGGTCTTATGGATTTGGAAAGGATATGGACGTGGAACTAAAACGACGTGAGTTTCTGGGGAAGATGGGGCTTGGTGCGGCGGGGGCGCTGGCTGCGGCGGGTTTAGGTACACATGGCGCGCGGGCCGAAAAGAAGCGCCCGAATATTGTGGTGTTGTTTGCGGATGATTTGGGATATGCCGATTTGAGCTGCTATCCCGGCGGGGTGGCGCAAACGCCGGTGCTCGACAGGTTGGCGGCGGAAGGAGCGCGATTCACGGACTTCTATGCGGGGTCGACGGTGTGTTCGCCGTCGCGGGCGTCCATGTTGACGGGGCGTTTTGCGTTGCGTACGGGCGTGTATAGTTGGATTCACAATACACACACCATGCACCTGCCCGCTTCGGAACAGACCTATGGACGTGTCCTGCGGGATGCCGGTTACGACACGGCGCACTTGGGCAAATGGCATTTGGGGTATGCCTTGTATGACGGCCCGGGCGAGGGACCGCACACGGGCCAGGGCGATACCCTGTTGCAGGGGGATGCGCCGGGCCCGAACCCGAAGGATCATGGCTTCGACTATTGGGTGGCCACGGCGAACAACGCCTATCCTTCCCATGAGAACCCGGAGAACTTTGTCCGCAACGGCAAGACCGTGGGCACGCTGGAAGGTTACGCAAGCCATTTGCTGGTTGATGAGGCGATAGAATGGTTACAGACCGAACGCGACCCGGCGAAGCCGTTCCTGTTGAACCTGTGGTTTCATGAACCCCATGCGTCCGGCGGCCCGGCAGCGCCGTCGGCTTTTACCGAGCGCTATGCGGATGAGCGGCGGCCCACATATCATGGCGCCATTTCGTATCTTGACAAAGCGGTGGGACGGCTGCTGGCGAAACTTGATGAATTGGGCGAGACGGACAACACGCTGGTGGTGTTCACGTCCGACAACGGCAGTTATCTGGACGGCAGCAATGCGCCCCTGCGCGGCAGAAAGACCGAATTGTGGGAGGGCGGCATTCGTGTGCCGGCGATATTTTATTGGCCCGGCCAAATCGCGCCCGGACAGGTCATCACAGCGCCGGCGTGCGTAATTGACATGTTGCCGACTATCTGCGATATTGTGGGTGTTGATGTGCCCGCTGATCGCGCCATTGATGGTGTAAGCCTGTGGCCGTTGTTCCAGGGCGGCGACTTGGAACGGGACACACCGCTCTACTGGTTTTACAGTCCGTCCCGGCCGGTGTGCGTGATCCGTGACGGCGATTGGGCGCTGGTGGCTGACCCGACCATCGAATTGCCGACTCAGAACATGTTTCTGGAAGAATTCATCGGCGACATAAAAGCGACGGAACTGGAAAACTTCCGCTTATATAATCTGCGCACCGATCCCGGCCAACAGCAGGACGTGGCCCAGGAGCATCCCGACCGCTATCAGGCAATGAAGCGCACGATGCTACGCCTGCATCGAGAGGTTGTGGACGAGGCCGTTGACTGGCGCACCTTTTCCTGGTAACTCTGTGCCGAGGTGATAGCACAACGAACGGCGCCTGTTTACGTGGGTTTGTCCGTGCTTTTCCAGCCCTGCTCCGACTTCCAAGACTTATCAAACGGTTCACCCGCGCATATACAAATGAGCACAGGCGAAAGAAAGGTGTGTATGGCGGACACGACCGCCGAGAGTTCCAGGTTTGACTGGTCAAGTGCGATCCGCCGGAGAAACGCCTTCCACTGTGTTTGCTTGCTTGGGGTCTGGGCAAAGGAATTGTCGAGGCCCGGCAACTGGTCCGTCTGCAGCCGTCTTCCACGGCGTTCCAAGGTGGCCTTGATGGCATCGGTGAGAATGGCGCCGTCGAATTCAAAATGGCGAGCCATGATCCAGAGGTCGTAGTAGTCTTTCATGCGACTGTTGCGAAGTCCGAGCAAGATTATGGCGTCGACCTTCTCCGCCACCACCGTTTCCCTCGGATACGCCTTTATCTCGGGATGCGGAAGATCGAGTAGGACGGGGTAATCTGACTTCTCCGGGTCGGGAACAATGGCGTCGCCAAATCCAATATCTACCGAGACGTTGAGTTTAGTGTTGCCCAGCCGCCCAGGAATCTTGACCCGCAGGCCTTGATAGACTTCCGCCTCCCTGATCTCCTCGATCTTGATTCCATCCTTGGAAAACTTGATCCCATCATCTTCGACAGGGATCTCGCAAACATCCTCGAAAATGCTTCTCAACTTGGGGGCGGAGAGATCACCGAAGCCGAGCAAATCCAAGTCTTGCGTTGGACGGTGCAAGTCCTCCAGCCACAGGACGAACAGCATCGCCCCTTTCAGAACGAACTGGTCCGCGTGAGGCGACCGGGCGAGGCGGTACATCAGGCGTTCGATTCCATAGCGTGTCAGCGTGTGATTGTGGTTCACCTCATGCTTGCGCGAATAGTTGAGCAGTCGCGCCTGAACCGAATGGGATCGTGGTGTGCTCACAGAAGCGCCTCCAGGTATGGGTCCATCACGCGTTCCACGCGGCAGACGCGAGCGGATTTCATCAGGTCGTCGATTGGCCCTTTGCGCTGGCGTAGATAATCGCGAAGCGCTTCAGCGGCAACGTCCACCCCGATCTTGTTGCGGTATTTGAAACAATCCGCGACAGTCTTAGCCGCAGAGAACACCCGCAGTTCCGCGCCATCCACATCATGGGATTCGACGCCGGCTTTCAGCGACTTGGTAGAGAACCGGGCGATGCGAAGTTGGACGAGGCTGATCCGGGGCGTCTCCTTCGATTCGCCGATGGCCAGCCAGACCTCGAAAGGACTTTGGGTGGTCATCCCGTGAAACTGGAGCGCCGAAAGCAGACAGATCACTCCATGAGGAACAAGTTTGCAGACTTCAACCAGGCTGCGGTGTTCCGTCTGGACAGCGCCGGGAAACGCGTAAAGGCCGCGATCCAGGCGTTCGAGCAGCCCCCGCTCACAAGCGATCGACAGATACTGCCGCGGGATGCCGTGGTCGGCAAGGTCACGGGCGCGGACCAGTCCTTTGGTTTTGGCCACGCGTAGGAGGTTTTCGAGGTGTGTCTTCATAGTGTTAAGAGTTTACGTAATCACTGGACTTGTTGTCAAGTCCCGCGTTTTCGTCAATTATGCCTGACGGCTTTGCGTGCCCGCCCTTGCTATTGGAAATAAGGTCACCTGTCCTGTAGGAGTGGACATGTGTCCACGCAGGTCACAGTTGTATATTACTTGATTTTTGGTTGGAAATTCATCATTTGTTCCAGGTCTTTGTTCTGTTGGACATACT
>SKQZ01000313.1 GCA_007118765.1 Candidatus Hydrogenedentota bacterium | reverse complement strand
TGCTTGCCCGCCGACTTCGACGTGTACTAACACGCTGTCAGCCGGCGGCCTGCGCAAAACACCTGCTCTGGCGCAATCTTCACAGGCTCACGACGAAACCTGATGAAATATCCGGGCTAGCACCGGCGCATGAGCGTGTACCCAATCGAAAACAGTACTGTAGCATATTCTCCGGCTTAACACCTACTGCGCATGGGCTGTTTGGCAGTATAGTGAGAACCGTGGGATGCCGCTATAAGGAAGGCGTTGCAATGTCATGATGCCCGAAATGACTTGCTGTAAACTGTGAAAAGGGACCCGCGCAGGGCATGTAGATCGGCTTCTATGCGTGCAGCGCCTTGCGCACCATGTCTGCCAGATGCGTGGTGGTGAAGGGTTTCTGCATAAAGAATACGCCCTCTTCAAGTACGCCGTGGTGGGCAATCGCGTTTTCGGTATATCCCGACATAAAAAGCACTTTCATCGTCGGATTTGATGTGGACAATTGGCGCGCCAAATCGCGACCGTTCATGCTGGGCATGACAACGTCGGTGATGAGCAGTTGTATATTGCCGCTGTTTTCCTCGCCAATACGCAGTGCATCTTCCGGCGTGTCGGCGGTCAATGTGCAATAGCCGAGCGACTTGAGTATGAAGGTGCAGAGTTCAAGCAGGTCGGACTCGTCCTCCACAACCAGTATGGTTTCTTGACCGCCCACGATATCGCAGACCGTGGGAGCAAACGGGGCCGCAGTATCCACATCGGCGCAACGGGGCAGGTATATTCGCAAAACCGTTCCTTGTCCCGGCTCGCTGTAAACATTGACAAAACCGTTGTTCTGTTTCACAATCCCGTATACTGTGGACAACCCCAGCCCGGTGCCTTCTCCGACCTGCTTGGTTGTAAAAAAAGGCTCGAATATACTGGCACGCGTTTCTTTGTCCATGCCGCATCCATCATCACTCACGGCCAACACCACGTAATCGCCCGGTATCGCCTCACTATGGGCCGCGCAATAGGCGTCATCTATTATCGTATCCGCTGTTTCCACGGTGATATGGCCCACACCGTCAATGGCATCACGGGCGTTAAGCAATAGATTGGCCAGAATCTGATCCACTTGCGCGGGGTCAATCTTGATATAAGGCTGGGTGCTTTTGGGTTCCCACGTTAACAGAATGTCTTCCCCAATGACTTTCTTTAACATGCTGAGCAAGGTTGTCACCGTCTCGTTTATGTTCACCTGTTGCGGTGCGATGGTTTGACGGCGCGCAAAAGCCAATATCTGGCGCGTCAGGTCTGCGGAGCTTTTGGCGGCGTTTTCCATTTTCTGCAGGCAATTATGCAGGGCAGGATCGTTCCCCACATGTTTGGATGCAAGTTCCAAGTACCCCAGAATCACGCCCAGTTTATTGTTGAAATCGTGGGCGACACCACCAGCCAAGCGTCCGACACATTCAATCTTTTGCGTATGTACAAATTGCTCTTGCAGCCGTTCTTTTTCCTCTTCCATTTGCTTCCGGTCGGTAATGTCTGTGTCCATGCCCCGAAAACCGAGCAGCGTTCCGTCTGAATCCAGAATAGGCATACCGTTGCTTAATAACCAGACAATCCGGCCGTCTTTCGTGACGGCTTTGTTTTCCTGTCCGCGATAGGGTTGCTTTTCTCCCAGGATTTTCAACGAGAATGCCTTCATGGCTTCCCGGTCTGATTCCGGACAGAATTCGTAGCAATGCATTGTGTTCACCACGTCATCGGGATGATAGCCGAGCACGTCTGTGACCACGTCGCTGATATAGGTACAAAGCCCGTTGGCGTCGGTTTCCCACGTGATGGTGCGGTTCAGCCGCGCTAGTTGGTTATACCGCTGTTCGCTTTGTCGCAAAGCCTGCTCCGTCGCCCGTTGCTCCGTTATATCACGCACCGTTGCCTGCACCAACACATCGTTGTCCATATCAATGCGTGTAAGCAGCACCGTAGCGATGAAGTCTTCGCCATTACGTCGCTGGTGAATCCACTCGAAGGAATGTGCGCCCTCATGTATGGCCTTGTCTATCATCGCCTTTGCTTTTATTTCCGAGGACTGTCCGTCTGGCTGATATTCCGGCGAAAGGTACGCCGGGCTTAATTGTATGAACTCCGCCTCATCCGCGATCCTGAACATATTCAAAGTCGCCTGATTCCCCGCGACAAAACGGTAAGTGTCGCCATGAAGCAGCATGAGCGCGTCGCGGGAGCTTTCAAATATGGCCGCATATTTCTTTTCGCTGTCATGCAACGCTTGTTCGGCTTCGCGGATGGCCGTAATATCAATGAGAAGCATCTCAAACCCGACGACCCTGTCCGCGTCGAACACCGGATGGGCGGAAAAGACATGATGCGCGATGGCGCCGTTCTTTTTGCGAAGGCGCAATTCGCCGGTGGGAATTGGTTTGCCTGACAACAACGGTGAGAACAGGCGGCGGAGTTCTTCCGTATCTTCCTCTTCCTGGAGAATCGAAACATGTTTGCCAATGAGTTCATCGGCATGGGCGTAACCATGCATGGCCAGCATGGCATGGTTGACGTGTTCAAAGCACCCGTCGCGGTTGCAGTAGAAATAGCCTGCGAAGGTATGTTCCAGAATGCCGCGGAACCGCGCTTCGCTCTGTCGCAGGGCGGCAGTACGTTCTTCGATGGAAAGGAGCAGAAAATGTGTGAAAAGCACCCCGCTGAAAAGCATGGTGGTCAGGAACAAGAGGGCCAACACGTCTTGTCGAATGACATGGGCGGGCAACGTCGCACTGGCCAAAAAGTAATAAACGAGCCATGTGCGCCGGATGCCGCCCACCACAATTAAGCCCACAGCAATCCAAAGGATGGCCCGGCGCACCGGGGTGCCGCGAAACCAATACACGGCAAGTACGGAAGAGACCGCGAGCACCACAGCGCTCAGGGCAATCAGTGCGGTATCAATCATGGATATTCCTTCTGGTAAGAAACGTCCCGCCATGCTGCAATGCGCCGAATATAGCCATTCCTCGCCGCCGCCAAACAGCAAGTGCTCCTATTAACATCCACGGCGCACACATCCAATGCATAAATCTGTTGGATGTTATAGCAACAACATCAATGGAATTGCAACCATGCAACGCTATAATCAAGAAGTTTTGCCAACGCCATAGTATCATGGTATGTACAATGTGGTCTTTCATGAAAACGAAGTGCCAGAAGCGTCAATGCCGGTGGCGGTGACGCGCAATTGGAAAAGTCTTATGGTGTTGATATCGCCTCTGTCAATGAGGTATTCGCTGACGGGTGTGAACGTTCATGTCGTTATAAAATGAGCATGGCGTCGCCATAGGAATAGAACCGGAACCGTTCGCGCACGGCCTGTTCGTATGCTTCCATAATGAGATCACGTCCGGCAAATGCACAGACCAATGCGAGCAGGCTTGATTTCGGCAGATGGAAGTTTGTTTGCAGGGCATCCACCGCTTGAAAACGGTAGGGCGGGTATATGTATAAATCGGTTGTGCCTGCGCCCGCGTGATAACAGCCATCGGCATACACCGTTTCCAATGCCCGCGTACAGGTGGTGCCCACTGCGACGACCCGCCCCGCTTGTCGGCGGACGGTGTTTAATGAATCAGCGGTCTCCGGCGAGAGTTCAAAGGGTTCGCTGTCTACGCGGTGCGCTTCCAGCGTTTCCGTTGTGACAGGCTTGAAAGTGCCGTATCCCACATGCAACGTGAGGAATTGTCGTGTTATGCCGTTGTGAGCAAGGCTGTCAAAAACGGCTTCCGTAAAATGCAGGCCCGCCGTGGGAGCGGCGACCGCTCCGTCATGGGCCGCGTAAATGGTTTGATAGCGTGTTGCGTCCCTATCATTCGGTTTACTGCGCTTAATATAGGGCGGCAGAGGCACGATGCCGGACTGTTCCAAATGCTCGATAACATTGTTTACATTAAAGCGAACGCAGCGGCGGCCATCTTCAAGGGGCTCCTCAATGACGGCGGATAATTCGTGGTCAAACAGTACCCGCGTACCCGGTTTTACCCGTGCGGAAGGGCGTACCAAGGCAACCCACCGATCCGGGTGCAGTTCGCGCAGCAAAAACACCTCCACATGTCCGCCGCTTTCTTTGTGACCGTGAAGCCGTGCGCGAATCACACGGGTGTTGTTCAGCACCATGCAATCGCCGGGCGCCAGGTAGTTGGCGATGTTCTTGAACACGTCGGTTTCAATAGCGCCCGTATCGCGTCGCACCACCATAAGGCGCGAGGCATCCCTTTTTTCACAGGGATGCTGTGCAATGAGCGCCGGCGGCAATTCATAGTCCAGGGCGTTGGTCTTCATTGGGCGTCTTCTGGTTTTCGGGCGATAAGAATGATATTGTCCCCGAAGGAAACCGGCAGCGTATACAGTTCCCGGTGAATTTCGCGGAACAAGGCCGCCATCGCCGCATTCTTTGCGCCCCGCCATACGACCCATTGGGTGATTGTCCGTGCCAGCGGCCAAAAGGGCGCATAGAACCATGCGGCGGCCTTTATGCGGCTCGTGTGGCGTTGTTCAATGCGCAACCCGGCGGTATGCAGCATGTACCGCAACTGCGGATAGGAAAGCAGATTGATGTGATGACGCGGCAACGGATTGGTTTCGTCCAGGGGGCAATTGCCCTTGTTATGAAATCCGGTGAGCAACCAGCGCCAACGCGAACGAAGGGAAGAGATGTTGGGCGTTGTCAGGAAAAGCAATCCGCCGGGCTTCAAAATGCGGGCACATTCGTTGACAAAATCGAATGGACGCCGGATATGTTCTATCCCTTCTATGGATACGACGGCATCAAAACGGTCATCATCAAAGGGCAGCGTGTCATTCATGTTGGTTTGGACAAAGGTTGCCTCGCGGGGTATGGCGGGATGGGCGGCGATGTCGGCGCCGTAACAGGTGTATGCGCCTTGTTGCAAGCGTCTCAGGAATGCGCCGGAACCGCAGGGGATATCCAGCACGTTGCCACTTGTCATGTGCGCTTGCAGCAATTCGTACACTTTCGCGTGTGTATTTCGTGGCGCAGACTCTCTTGAGCGTGCGCCTGCGGCATGGGACGTCTTTCCCTTGTTGTCGGTGAGTTCCGGCATATTGTTTCAAAGACTGTTCTTTGCGCAGCGTTGTATTCGGGCAATACACTCACAATGCCGCAGGTTAGGGTTGTTCGTGATTGTCATCTTCGGCGGGCGCGTCGTTGCCTGTGTCTTCCGCCGGTTCCGGCGGCGGTTGCTCTTCAACTGCCTCGGCGGGCGGCGGTTGTTCTTGTTCCGTCGCATCAGGCGTAGCCTGGTCGGGAGGGGCGGTTGGCGGCGTTCCTTTCCCGTTCAGATGGGCTGCGGCCTTTTGTTTCAGGTCGCGAAACTTGTCGCTTACCGACGCGATGCGCTCTTCCCAGGCAGGGTCGGGAGTCATATCCTTTGTTTCCTGCAGAAAGGTCAGGATGGTGGCGGTACATGCGATGGGGTCAAACAGGATCCATTTCAACGAAAACCCCAGGAACAAGGCCAGCAAGAACAGGGCAAACTTGGCAACGGCCCATGTCTCCGGCAAAGCAAATGCGAGTGCGCCCAGCGGGATCAAAAAGATGAGAGCGGCGCCGATGGTAAACGCATAACAAAGCACGGTCAACGCCACGGCGTTCTTGAGCAGCCCTTTCCACGCCTGACAATAGAGGATAATGCCTTTTTGTGCGGCCTCGTACACATTTTCGTTCTCGGTCTTGAATGTGTATGCGAGTATGGACTCGTCAATGTAGGTGAGACTGAAGTCCACCACTTTTTGGATGGCTTTCTTAGCGCCGTCTGTGCCGGGGATTGGCAGTATGCTCAACACATTGAAAAGCGTTCGGTTCAGGATGCGTATGGTGCCCTTTATCATCTGGTCAATCAAGGCAAGCACGGTGATTTCTTTGAAATACATCTTGACCTTGTCGCTTCCCCATTGCGTCTGACTAACGCCTTCCGGAAGTTTGTCCCGCACAATGATTTCGGTGATTACGGCTACGTGGCCCGCCCGCATCAAGTACAGGATATATTCGCGCAACAGGCGTGCTCCAAGTCCGCCGGCAGCCAGACCGATAAGCAGCATGACCGCGGCGGCGCCGCCGCCGAACACATACCCTATCAGCGCGAGAAACAGCAGCAGTATGGCTGTGACGCCACAAATGGCGCCATAGACAGCCGCCCGATACATCAGGTAAGGCGATGTCTGAAATACAATGCGCATGGCGCGACCGACATGTAAATTCATAGTGGGTCTCCTCAAATGTTTTACAGCATGCACTTAATCTATTATACGGGAGGTATGCGTAATAATGCGAATACAATGGCGTAGTATTTGGGCTTCGACAACCGTGTTTGCTCG
>SKQZ01000223.1 GCA_007118765.1 Candidatus Hydrogenedentota bacterium | reverse complement strand
TCATTTCGGGCGGCAAGGAAAAGGCTTTCTGATCCGCAGCAAGAGCGTGTTGGGACGGCTCCAAAATGAGGGCGGAACGCGTGACCAACTGCCGATGGCGTCGGTCGTTCGGAAAGCCGTCCCCAAAATGATTGCTGCGCACCACCGGAATATGCAGACCCCGTACGGCAGCAAGCGCCACAGCGTGATCGTTGTCGAGGTGACAATGGATGATGTCATGAGTGTTTTGTTTGATGTGTCGCCGAAGTGCATAAACGTCCAACAAGTTCTTAATGGGGTGACGGTGTTTTGTGATGTGCAGAAAATCAAGGGGGGCCAAACCCTTCTCACGCGCCACCGCAACAACTTTATTCTGACCGGACGCCGTGTACGGCGCACAGGCAAAGGCAATGTCAATGCCTTTGTCGCGAAGGGACGCACATAGATTGACGGCGGGTTCCGCCGGTCCTGTCCATCTGCTGTTACTGAATAGATGCAAAACGCGCATGAGTATCATTTGTTCGTTGTCATAACGTGCGGTCAAAGGAAACAAGAAAGTATGGTAACGGCGCCACCAATTTGTTTTACGATGCGGCCAGCACTTCTTCCGCTTCCTCAAGACGCACGCCAACCAGTTGTGATATGCCGGGCTCCTGCTGTGTAACGCCGAAGATGGCGGCGGCATGGGCCATGGTCTGTTTGTTGTGCGTAATCATGATAAACTGACTCTTTTCGGTGAACTCATTGATTAACGCAAGGAACCGGCCAATATTCGCATCGTCCAGCGGTGCGTCAACTTCGTCCAGAACACAGAAGGGACTGGGTTTTGCCGCAAATATGCTGAACAACAAGGCAATGGCTGTCATGGCTTGTTCGCCGCCGGAAAGCAGGGAAATGGTCTGCGGTTTTTTGCCCGGGGGCCGCGCTTCGATTTCCACACCGCATTCAAGGGGATTTGTTTCATCCAACAGAAACAAACGTGCCTGGCCACCATTAAAGAGGCGCCGGAAATACAGTTTGAAGTTATTTGATATTTCTTCAAAGGTACTTAAAAACATATCCTGCGTAGTGGTGTCAATACGTTTTACCACGTTCAACAGCGTGTCACGCGCCTGTACGAGATCGTCATTCTGCGCTTTGAGGAAAGCCGCACGTTTTTCAAGGGCATCGTACTCTTCGATAGCGCCGAGATTGACATTGCCGAGGCGCTGAAGCGCATCCCGCAACTTTTGAATCAGCGCTTCACGCTCCTCTTCATCGTGCTCGTCCATGCCGACTTCTTCTTCGGTGAGCGATGCCAGTGCGAGGCCATAATCAGCGGCGATGCGTTCCTGATAAAACTGAATGCGATCTTCCTTCTGTGAGCAGGACAACTCCAAGGCATGCACTTCGCGCTGTGCGGCAGCGCACTTTTCCCGGCTTTCTTTCAGTTGTTTTGTGAGTTGGTCAATGGATTCGGAAACAAAACTTTGTTCCCGTTGTGCCTCCAGGGTGCTCTCGTGTTCGCGGGCAAGCGTTTCAGACAGTTCGCGGGACTGACGAACCGTATCGTTTACCTGTTCTTCAAACGTGGCGGCCCGTGCCTCCATTTCCGCTGCGAGCTGTTGTTGTGCTTCCGCCTGCTCGAGCGTTTCATTGCGTGCACGTCCCGTACGTTCCAGACTGCGCCGTAATTCTTCGAGCGCGTGCATGGATTCCGCCTGCTTCACACGAAGGTCTGAAACGTCGGCGGCCAGTGCGGCAACCCTTTCGCGCTGGGTCGCTCCCGTATTGGCGGCCTCCTGCAATTTTCGTTGCAACGTTTCGTCGTCATCCGCCATCCCGCCGATCCGTGATTTGGCTTCCGCAAGATTCGTTTCGAGTTCCTGTTGTTGTTCCCGAAGCGTATCGGCGCGTAATTGCAACGTATCTTGGGCGCCGCGGATGTTATCCGCCTCGGCCGTATGCCGGGCAACAAGCACGCCGATGTCGGTTAATTTATGCCGGATGTCCTGGGCTTCATCCTCCAGTTTGGTCAGGTGGGTGCGCTGTTCCTCTTTCTTTGAGGTGAGTTTTGCGATACGCGCTGCGGTTTTCGTGATATCCTGCTTGGTAGAATCTACCGCGGCCTCCAACTCGTCGATCTCTGCGCTACGGCCCAGTAAGCCGTGGCTTTCATGTTGTGTGCGTCCTCCGGTAACAGCGCCTGCCGGCGTAACCACTTCGCCTTCAAGGGTAACAAGGCGTGGGAACCGCGGCTCTTCACGGGCAATACGGATCGCATCGTCAATCGTTTCCACAATCAACGTGTTATACAAAAGGTATTGCACGGCCGGGAGCAGGGCGTCATCGCATTGAATATAGTCAATGGCTTGCCCCACAACGCCCGCCTTGCCGCTCATCCCCGCGGTATCGTCGTGCCGTCCCGGTCGGATGGTGTCCAACGGCAGAAATGTCACCCGACCCGCGCGATGCTGTTTGAGAAAGGCGACTGCGGCTTTTGCGGCTTCGGCCTGTTCCACAATGACATTGTTGATATTGCCGCCTAGAGCCGCCTCGATTGCATATTCAAATTGTTTTTCCGTTGAAATCAAATCGCCCACCGGGCCGATGATGCCATCAAAACCGGGCAGCTCTTTTTGCTTGGCCATCATCACGGCGCGTACACCCACCGCAAACCCTTCGTAGCTGTCGCGCAACTCCACCAGCGAGCGCAACCGCGCCTCGCGACTGCTGTGCTGTTCCCGAAGCGTTTGCCAACGTTCATTGTCGGCGGCGATTTGCTTCGTCAATTCCTGCGTGTGTTTGCGGCGTTCATCTTGTTTCGACAGGATGTCGTTCAACGTTCCCTGCAGCGCGGTTTCCTGTTCACGTGCATCTTGGACGCGCTGTAGTGCTTCTTCCAGCCGTTGTTGCAATGCGGTGTGCTCTTCGGTGATGCCGGTCAGTTGGTTTTGCACATTGGCGATATTTACCGCCATTGTTTCCAATTCAGTCTGCGCACGGTTGCGTGAGTTCACGGATTCAAGGGTCATCCCCCGCAATTGTTCCACCAGCGCTTCGGCTTCATGCAACTGCTTTTCGGCTTCTTCCAGTTCCGCCTGTTTTTGTCCGAGAGCGCCGGCGCATGCCTCCACGGTTTCTGCGAGAACGGTACTTTCTTTGTCCGCCGCGCCCGCTTCATCCTGCATGCTATCCGCTTGTGTCAACAGTTTCTTGTGTGCATCAAGCGCTTCAGTGCGACGGGCCTTCGCAAATTCGATTTCTTTGTTTAACAACGCAATCTTGCTTTCAAGGCGTTCCATTTCCGTTGCCGAGGCATGCTCTTTTTCCCGGCGTTCAGAGAGCACCTTGTCCATCTCAATGCGCTTCAGGTTGATTGCTTCCAGTTCCGCTTCCTGCCGGGATGTTTTGGTTGCAAGTTCCTGGTAATGGTCCGTGCTCGATGCCAATCGGTCACGCAAATCCGTTACATGCCCGCTGAGCTCATTAAAATGGAGCCAGGCGTTGCGTATTTCCAGGGTACGCAACTCCCGTGTATAGTCGCGGTGGCGAATGGCGGCATTGACCTGCCGCTTCAACGAGCGCATCTGTCGGTCAACCTCAGCGATGATGTCATTCAACCGCAGCATGTTTTGCTCAGCCGATTCCAACTTGCGCATGGCAATGCGTTTGCGTGTCTTGTACTTGATAATTCCCGCTGCTTCCTCAAGCAAATACCGTCTGTCTTCCGGCTTGGTGCTCAAGATGAGGTCTATCTTCCCCTGGCCGATGAGCGAATAGGCGCTGGTGCCAATGCCGGTGTCCATAAACAACTCTTGCACGTCTCGTAGGCGGCAGGCGGCCTTGTTCATGAGGTATTCGCTTTCGCCGGAACGATACACGCGGCGTGTTATTTCCACCTCGCTGAAATCAACGGGCAACTGACCGTCGGCGTTGTCGAACATCAGGGAGACTTCGGCCATGCCTGTTGGGGGACGTGCGCCGCTGCCATTGAATATGACGTCCTGCATGTGCGAACCACGCAGGGTTTTGGCGCTTTGTTCTCCCAAGGCCCAGCGCAGGGCATCCAGTATATTGCTTTTCCCACAGCCGTTCGGCCCGACAATCGCGGTAATACCCAGGTCAAACTTGACAACCGTGGGGTCTGCAAAGGATTTAAATCCGTTCATGAATATCTGCTTGAAATACATGTATGTCCTTCAACGATGTGTTGTGTCCGTGTTACTGCATTCATTGTGGCCCCTTGCGCCGTGCATCGGGGCGCAGAGGCACTTTCTCATTGGTGTTCCACTTTTCGTATGCGTCGTATGGAACGCGCTTTGCCTGACGGCGCCGCCTCGATAATGACCCCGTTCAGCTGTGTGGGACCGGTTGCCACTTCCCACTTGAGCGGTATGCCGGTAATGAGTTTCTCAATCACCCGTTCTTTTTCCACACCTAGTATACTGTTATAGGGGCCGCACATGCCCGCATCGGAAATAAAGGCCGTTCCTTTTGGCAATACCCGTTCATCTGCCGTTTGCACGTGGGTGTGCGTGCCGATGACTGCGGTGCAACGACCGTCAAGATGCCATGCCATGGCGGCCTTTTCCGAAGTGGCCTCGGCATGCATGTCCACAATAATATACGTTGTCTCCGGCGGTAACGCCTCGAGTTCGCGGCTTGCCTGCAGAAAAGGGCAATCCACGGGCTCCATGAATATGCGACCAATCAGATTTATCACAGCCAGGCAGGTTCCGTCAGGAAAACGGTGCACTGCTGTGCCCGCGCCCGGCGCCGACGGCGGATAGTTCGCGGGCCGTGCGATGGTTGGCAATGCGTCAATGCCGCTTACCATTTCTCTTTTACGCCACGTATGATTGCCCAGCGTGAACAGATCGATACCGTAACTGCGCATCTCTTCGACAAGCGCCGGTGTGGCGCCTACACCGCCCGCAATATTTTCGGCATTCGCGATGACAAAGTCAATTGCATGTTCGCGGACGATGGACGGCAGCAGGTCACGCACAGTATGACGTCCCGGTCGCCCGACAATATCGCCCAGAAAAAGTATATTCATCGAGTACCTCCCGGATATGGCGTAATTGTATCGCAGATGCCCCCCTTGACGCCACAGTCGCAGAAGGCGGTGCTTGAATTTGTGCTGACCGTATAGTCATGCTATGCTTGCCCGGAACACAGTAGTTTGGACCACACGTTATGAGAGAGCGTATGGCCTCAATCAGGGTGTGGATGGCAGTATTTTCGAAAAATATGTAATAACAACGATGAGGATATCGGGTATGAACGCCACGGCTGAAGCAGGAAAAGATCGCGTTATCGTGGGAGTTGACATTGGCGGCACCAAGATGATGGCGACTGTCTTCAACGACGCCTTCGAAAAAGTCGGTTCATGTCGCAAAAAAAGCCGTGCAAAAAATGGCGGCAAGAGCGAAAACCGTGTCGTCAAAGTGATTAAAGAGGCCCTTGAATCCGCCGGTTCGCCTGCTGTCGCCGGGATCGGCGTCGGATCGCCCGGGCCGCTGGATCCCGACACCGGCGTGATTATTGACACCCCGAATCTGGGCTGGAAAGATTTTCCGCTGGGTGACGTGTTACAGGACGCCTTTGGCGCGCCGGTAGTTGTGGACAACGATGTGAATGTCGGCACCTATGGGGAATGGCGCTGTACCAAACTGTGCGCCCATAAACACGTGCTGGGCGTATTCCCCGGAACAGGCATTGGCGGCGGCATTATTATTGACGGCAAGATTCTGCACGGGTTTTCAGGCGCCGCCGGTGAGGTGGGCCACATGACGGTGATGCCGGATGGACCGTACTGCGGCTGCGGGAAACGCGGTTGCCTCGAAGCGGTGGCGTCGCGCATTGCCATTGCGAAAGAAGTGGCCGCCCTTGCCGCACGCGAGGATGCGCCGTATATCATGGAGCAATGCGGCGCCGACATAACCGCCATTCGCAGCGGCGTGCTGGCGCGCGCCATAGATGCGGGCGAAACGATGGTTGAGTCCGTTGTTCGTCGGGCGGCGTATTTTATCGGTATGGGCGTGGGCAATCTTATCAACGTGTTAAGCCCGGAAGCCGTGGTATTGGGCGGCGGTCTCGTTGAAGCCATGGAAGATTTAATGATGGAAGAGATTCTGGCGGGGGTGGAAGCGCACGCCATGCCGTTCCTGCGGGATAACGTGCGCATTACGGCGGCACAGCTGGGTGACGATGCGGTTGTCATGGGAGCCGCCCGGCTGATTGCGGAACACATCGGATACGGAAACACAAGCGATTGAAGACGGGGGACACCATGGAAACTGCTGTTTTACGGTTGCATTGTCGCGATGTCAAAGGCATTGTTTACAACGTGAGCCGTTTCATTTACGAACGGAACGGTAACATTATCAATGCCGAACAACATGCAGAAGCC
>SKQZ01000266.1 GCA_007118765.1 Candidatus Hydrogenedentota bacterium | reverse complement strand
GCCGTGCCTCGCACACAGGCCCGTCCGTTTGCAGCGGAACCAGTCGCGCACCGCAGTGTGGCCGCATCATTTCAAAAATGTAGTAGGTCGGCGTCAGGAACATCTTTTCATTGGCGGTGACAGCCAGACATTGCAATACGTTGACTGTTTGCGCGAGGTTCGCCATGGTCACGCGGTGCGCCCATCGGTTGAATACATGCAGCACCGTGGCGGCCATCAGGGCATCGCGCAATGTACCGGGTTGCTCCAATTCGTTTTCGGTTGTCGCTTCGGGATGCCAGACGCCCCACTCGTCCACGGCAATGCCCACAAAACGGTCCGGGAAGCACTCGCGCAACACGGCATCGGTTAATTCCAGATCCCGTTCAAGGGCAAGCGCATCGGCAAAGAGCGCGTAATACTCCGCATCAGTAAACTGCTGCGCATGCCCCCGTGAAAAGTAGCGGTGCAGGGCAATATGATTCATCAGGTCCAAGCGCCGCAATTCCTGACAGACGTCCCGGTTCCACTCGTTTTGGACGGGGTTGCGGTAATCGCCAAAACTTGCGCCACAGGCGGTTAACTCAATATCGGGCGCCATGGCGCGCATGTACGTGGCAAAGCGGATGTACGCTTTGGCATAGTCGCTTCCCGTGAAGTTGCCGCCGCACCCCCAGTTTTCATTGCCAATGCCCCACCGCATCACGCCATGGGGCTGTTTCCGGCCATGTTGTGCGCGCAGCGCCGCCAGACTGGAGCCACCGGAAAAATTACAATACTCCACCCAATCCCGTGCTTCCCGTGGCGACCCCGAGCCAACGTTGACACAAATATAAGGATCGGCGCCCAATTCCCGGCAGAACTGCAAGTACTCATTTGTCCCGAATGTGTTGGGTTCAATGGATTTCCACCAGAGGTTCACTGTTTTCGGACGTTGCTCTGCTGGCCCGATGCCGTCACGCCAATGGTAATCGTCGGCGAAACACCCGCCCGGCCAGCGTATCACGGGCACACGCAGTTGCTTGAGGGCGGCCAGCACATCAAGTCGCACGCCGTCTTGATTTGGAATCTTGGCATTGCCATCAACCCAGATGCCCTCATAAATACAGCGGCCCAGGTGTTCCGCAAAATGTCCGTAGATTTCAGGAGCAATCAGTGCCCCCGGCAAGGTGGGACGACAATGGATGGCAGCGCCCACGGCTATGGCGCCTCCTGTGGGCAATCAAATTGCTGCAGGAACGGAAACACCCGTTTGGTGATGAATGCGCGTGTTTCATGCAGATTCTTTATGATGGGCGCAACGTCTGACGATACCACCGGCTGACGGCCAAAGATGGCTTTTACCTCCACAAACATTTCATTGGTGCTGTGCCGGAAGGATTCTATGTTCACATGCAGATTGCCCGGATGCTCATTGGTTTCCGGAAATACCAGCCGCAAACCGCCGGTGGCAATGGGGCGCTTGAAGTGGGGCGCGATATGGCCCTCAAGACTGCACGCATTATCCAGCAGAAACACGCGGGCATCATCGTAATGGGTCAGGGCAAAGGTGGAGCGCACGGTTGCGGAGTGAATAATCACCTGTTGCGCGCCCCGTGCTTTCAATACGACGGGCGCGGCAACGCGCACCTTTTCCTCAAATTCGCTAAGCGGAATATCAGACCATTCTTCGACCATCAGCACACGGTCCGGGAGAAAAACAATGAGTGATTGCGCCTTGCCGCGTCGCGAATAAAAGCGTGCCTGCGCCATATCCGCCAAATCAATACTGTCATAAGCAACACGCGTCTGCGACAGATCAAAATAAACCTGCTGCAGCACCTGTCTTTTTAGCGGCGCTGGCGGGTGGATCATCTCAACGCAAAAATGGATTACCCTGTCTTCTGCTTGCATAACCGTTTCATGTTTCCTGCCGTACTAATAGCGGACTACCCCTTGCTCTTATCCCGAGTTCTGCTGCGCACGCACATAGTGTTTTAGAGCGCGCAGGGGTTTTGTAGAACCTGCGGGTTAAAAAACCTGTATGGCCACATTATCAAGAAAGACAGCGGATTGACTGCCAATCATGCCGACCCCGGTGTTGGAATAAAGGAATCGAAGTGTTACATTTGAATCACGCACCAACCCGGTGATGTCAATGTTCTCATATTCATACCGGCGGTAATCCCCAGCCGCCGCTTCCGTCGCTTCAAAAAGCAAGATATCACCAAGAAATACCCGGAACAAAAAGGGCACCTGCGCCATGGGGATAGCAAGGTTAAAGGACAACTGCGCCTCGTCATGGTCCGGGACATAAATGCGTTGGTTGAGCGTGGCGGTCTCAAAATAGAAATCGGGGCTGTTGCCGAACCATGCCCAATGAGCGCCGGAGGCTGCGCCCAGTCCGTCAAACGTCCCGCAGACGGTTGCATTGCAAATAATAGGCTGGCCGGTTCCCGAAAGCTTGGTCCAATGAGGCGAGTCCGGCCCAAGTTCAAAACTGCCGTCCCGAACGATGGTTGTTTCATCATCGGGCGGCGGCGGATCAGGTGTGAACCGGAACACGGCGGTAATGGTGTTGTCATTGTAAACCCGCATGGTAGTGGGATTTGCCGTGGTGTTCAGGCCGGATGCCACCCAGTTTTGAAATACCCAGTTTTCTGCCGGAACAGCCTCCAAGGTCACCTCCGTACCCGCAAAATAGGCGGAACGTTGAGGCGACACAATTATTTCGCCTGTGCCGGCAGGCTGCACCACCAGCGTGAGTTGATGCATGGCATTGGGCGGGCATCCCGCCAGCAGCGTCAACACACCGGTAACGCAGGCAACGGCCATCATAAGTTTCTTGTAAGACATCACAAAGTCTCCCGTATTTTGGGGCATCGGCTGACGGCGCAAGTACTGTGCGTCTTGCCGACCAGCCCTATTGCGTACATAACACTGTTATTTGTATCCATTCAAAGGGTCTTGTCTTGTTGCCAGCCTCCGCAGTGTGTGAAGGCGATTCATCTAATGAAGTTCGCATCACAGCGACGCAATCGTCATTGCGAGGAGGGCGGTAGCCCGACGCAGCAATCCGGGATATGAGATCGCTTCCCTCCGCTCGCGATGACGATACCTTTATGTTGTTGATATTTCGCATGTGACAAAGTTCTTCCTTAGTAGCAAACACACCTGTCACTGGTGATACTGATGCGTACTAATTCCGACTCAAATACTCTCCAAGATTGCGCAACACTTCCACCAGCAGATTAAACAAATCAAACAGGTCGAAAAGGAAATCCATGGTGCCGCGGTAAGGATGACGTTTCATTTGGTAGTACCCTTATGTTGAGTTTGTTGTGACTGGGTATGCGGCAACGCGGTGTACGCACACCCATTGTGATCATTCTTTGTATTCGTCTTTCGTTTCAACTAAAACAGGCAGACCATTGCTTTCGCCTTGACTCAGCAGCCCTATGTTCACACCTGTGGCGGCATGTAACGCCTGCCAAGTGCGCTGCAGATTCACACGCGCCTGGGCAAGCATGCCCTGTGCCTGCATATAATCCCGTTGTGCCTGACTCAAGGTGACAAGCATCTCTTTACCTGCATTATACTCCATTTCCGTGAGGTCGCGGTTTCTTCGGACACTTTCAGCCGCTTCACGCTGCAATTTCAAGGCATCTTGAGCAGTTCTTAAATCTAACAGCGCCTGATTCACGTCACTCACGATTTCTTGTTCTTTTTCGGCAATCCGCCACTCCGCTTCACGGCGGGCATGTTTTGCTTCTATCACCTCCGAACGGCGACGACCGCCCGAAAACAGATTCATGGAGGCATTGATGCCGACGGTGGTGGTTACCCGATCTGCGCTGATGCTGGTTTCATTTACATTGGCGGTTTCCAGCATGCCGACGGCCGCTATTTGCGGTGCGAACTTGGCATATTCCCGACGTACCGATGCTTGGGCGCGCTTGAGTCCCAGTTCGCTTTGCTCCAAATCCGGCCTGTAGGCATACGCCAACGACAACATGGCATCAGCGTCCGGCATCATCATTGTTTCCGGCGTCTCTTCTTCCAACGGGGCAAGTGCGAATCCATCGCCCAGGCGTCCATTGGGCATGCCAATTAACAGCGCCAGCGCAATGAGTGCCATCTCATAGTCCCGTTCTGCGCGCAACAAGTTTGCACGGGCTGCATACAGCAGTGTTTCAAACGACAACACATGACTTGTGGTGCCGCGGCCTGCTTCCCGTCTTCCTTGGGCTTCTTTCAGCAAACGCTCATTAAAAGCGATGTCGGATTTATTGATGGCAATTTGCTCGCGGGCAATTTGCGCCCCGTAGTACGCCTGGGCCACCGCATCCAACAAGATGCGCTGTCCTTCGCGAAATCCCGCCTGCGCCTCGCCGTAGCCATACCGCGCCATCGCATTGGCAAGTTCACGCGCAAATCCGTCAAAAAGGAGCCAGCCCATCGTAACATTCAGTGTTGTATTCTCCAAAGGGTCGTCTATGTAATCGCGTGCGGAGTCGATCTGGCGTTGCGCGTCCCTGTAGAAGGAACGCACATTGCGTCGGTCACGCAGCGAAAACACGCCGCTCCGTGTCATCGTGGTTATGGAGTCTTTGCGCCAGTCCCACAGCATCCGGTCCAGTTGATCCAACGAATCGCTTACCGAGTCTGTGTAGTTTTTGGGCAGCCAGGAAAAAGAATAGGTATAGTTCAAGTCTATCTGCGGATAATACATTGAACGGGCCTGGGTAACCATTTGTTGCACCTGCTTGACACGCTCCGCACCGGCGGCGAGGGACGGGTTGTCCGCCAATGCGCGCTGTTGCGCATCAATCAAATCCAGCGGGTGGGCCGTCGCAGTGGGGGAGACGGTTTCCAGTTCCGTTTCCGATGTGTCGTCGCACACGTCCACCGCATCGTCGTCATCGCATGTCGCGGCGTCAGTGGCAGCCGTTTCCATATCCGTTGCGTTGGCTTCCGCAACTACGGTTGCTTCGGATGTGTCCGCACCAACAGTGAACGGCAGTGCACACAGCAGCACGCAAATCAAACCCCATCCACAACAAGCATCTATGTATCGTTTTCTTCTATTCATCATGTCTCTCGCATTTTACGCGCACCACAACTAATAAGTATAGGGTAGCGTTACATGGCATCCACGTCAAGTTTTCTGTATCGTGCCGGCTCCACTTCTTCGGGCGTTGGCACAACACCGGTATACAGCCAACGTGTCAGACGTCTGATATCGTTTAATATACACAAGACACACGGTACCAACACCAACGTCAGGACAGTTGCAAACGCAACACCTGCGGCTAAAGAAATCGCCATGGGAATCAGTACCTGTGCCTGGTGGTCGCGTTCCATCAACAGCGGGGTTAGTCCACCCACCGTGGTAATGGTAGTAAGGAATATCGCCCTGAACCGGCGCGATCCGCCCCGGCGCACGGCATCGTAGAAAGATTCCCCTTCCGCCACGTAGTTGTTGATGCACTCAATAAGTACAATCGCGTCGTTAACCACGACCCCGGCCAACGCCACCAGTCCGAATATGCTCAACATGGTGATGTCGTACCCCAGCAGAATGTGGCCGAAAATAGCGCCGCACATGCCAAAAGGCACGGTGACCATAATTACCAGAGGCTGAATGTAAGAACGAAAGATGGTGGCAATGATGATAAAGATGCCGATAATAGCCAGCGGAAAGCCTACGAAAAGACGGTCCAGCGCTTCACGAAACTCCTGCTGTTCCCCTTCAAACGTCATGGTGACATCGCGGTAGTTCTCTTGCAGTTTCGGAAAAAACTCATGATTCAAGTCGCGAATAATTTCGCTGGCATTGGCGCGTTCGCTTTGTACTTCAGCCGTCACCACCACCCGGCGTTGGCCGTTGGTGCGGCGGATGGAGGCGGCGCCGGTGGTATATTCGATATCGGCAACAGATAACAGCGGCACTTCAAGCACGCGTGGCATGGCTTGCGCGCCCATGCCTCCCATACCGCCTATGCCCGCCATGCCGCCTGCGCCACCCATACCGGCCATGCCGCCCATGCCGGCCATACCCGGTGTTGACGCCGTGAGCGGTGTGCGAATACGGATACGCTCCAATTCAGAAAATTGCGTCCGGTGGTCCTGAGGATAGCGTACGCGCACACGTACATCATTGCGTCCCCGTTGAATGCGCAACACCTCCTCACCATAGTAGCCTGCGTATATCTGACGTGCCAAATCGGCGACATGCAATCCCAATGCCCGCGCCTCCGGCTTCAGTTTGAGGTTGATCTCGTTCATGCCGAGCCGAAAATCGTCCTGGATTTGATAGACGCCATCGAAACTGGCCAGCTTTTCTTTGAGTTCATCGGCGGCAGCGGTCAGTGTCTCCACATTATTGCCGCGCATCCACACCTCAATGGGACGTCCTG
>SKQZ01000169.1 GCA_007118765.1 Candidatus Hydrogenedentota bacterium | reverse complement strand
GCAGCGCTTTTTTTGTTGTTACAGGCCGCCTTTTTGATCCGGGGCGAGACAACACGCAAATGGCGCTATTTTGTACTCAGCGGTCTCGCCGCCACAGGGCTGATATTCATTCGGTTCCATCACCTGCCCGAAAGCTACATGCTTTTTGTGGGCACGCCAATTGTTTTGTGTTTCCTGGAAAAAAAGATTGACCTGAACCGAATCGCCCGTTACGGCGTTGCCTGTCTCACCCTTTTGCCGGCGGCGCTATATGTTGCCTATTCGCTGTACGCGAATGTCATGGGCGTGTCATCAACGTACTGGCCCGGCCCGCTCTGGGGCGGACAGGTTTTCTGGCTTGGCCTGCCGTTTCTTCTTTGTTGCTGGTATTTGCTTTCCTACGGCATTGTGCAGGCCTACACGGCCCGAAAAGCGGCTGTCATACTTGGCTTCTGGCTGCTGGGTTCATGGATGTTGGCCGCGTTTCATCATTTCCTGAATGCCGGTCACGAAATCGCGGCGCTGGCCTTGTTGATTGCCCCTTGTTTTCTCGTGCTCATGCGCCCCTTGCCCGCCTTGCTGGAAACCCTGAAAAACCATGTGCCGCCATTGCGCAAGGCGTTGCCCAACACTCCTCTTGTCGGGTGGTCGGCCATCGCGTTGGTTTTATTTTGTTCACTCACCTCCGGCTATGTATACGGGCGCATGTTCAAAGATTTGCACAATCCCGTACTCATGGAACTCTATTATTTGGATCGGGACACCTACGACGCACTTCAATGGATCGCCCGGGAAGGTCATGAAAATGAAGTTGTTCTGGCCTCTTACGTAACATCTCAATATGTGGCCGGGCAAACCAACAAAAGAATTGTCACCGGGCATGACCTGCTCACCCAAAACGATGCGGAAAATCACAGTCTGGTTATCCGCTTTCTCCATGAGGGCGGTGATGACGGATTCAAGCGATACGTCGTCAAACGCTTCGGCGTTCAATACGTGTTATTCAGTCCATTCGAGCAGATGAACAATCACTTTTATCCGGCGAATCATCCATGGCTTGAGGAAGTCTTCAGGCAGGGGGCGACAGCGGTTTATAAGGTCAACCACCGTCTTCTGTAGGCCGGGAATCGCCGGAAATCTCCCCGGCAAGATCGCGGATGGATTGTCTAAGCGTGTGGCTTGGCGTATATCCCAACCGTTTTCGTGCTTTCTCAATGCTGATATCCCAACAAACATCGTCGGAAGGATCGGGATCGCCGCTGAACGCAATTTCCGATTGACTCGCAAGCGTCTCCTTACACGCCTCTGCCAGCTCCAGGTTGGACACGGGAACCCCCGCGCCAATATGGAAAACTCCGCGCACATCGCGTATAAGCGCCGATTCGATGGCCTCTGCAATATCGCGCACGTCAACATAATCCTGACGGCGCGTTCCTTTCCCGTGCAACACAATGTCCCGGCCCGCAATGGCATTTTCCACAAACACACGGAAAATGCGCTTGTAGTTAAGCCCCGGACCCACGGGAGAAGAAACACGCAATGCCACGCCTCGCAGTGCATGGGCATCCGCATTGCAGACCAGCTGTTCGCCGAATAATTTTGAAGCGCCGTATACGGTGGCAGGCGCGATGGGGTGCGTTTCGGTCACGGGATGCTCGCACGGTGCGCCAAGTACACTCAGGCTGGAGAGATACACCACGGTGTGTGCCTGAAGTTCTGTAGCCATACAGAGTATCTGCTGTACGCCGAGACAGTTTGTACGGGCAATATCCAGTGCCGTCAACGCATGTTCCTGGCATGCGGCGGCATGAACAATGGCATCGCAGCCGCCAATGGCCTTACAGGCATCCCGCACGAAAGAATGATGGCCAATATCAAGTGAAAGTTGTTCGACGTGGCCGCGCAATCCTTTGGAAAGGGTCCTGCTAATGCCGATGACCTCATGGCCCTGCCCGTGCAACAGACGTGCTGCGGCGCCGCCGATATGGCCGCTGCTTCCAGTAACCACGATCTTCATGGCGTTTTCTTCCCGTATTCGTCTATGTATGCGTCTTTGCGGGTGGTATTGTCTATGCGCCCTTCGGCCTCCAACAGCGACACGGCATCCGGCGCAACATATAACTCGTTCCAATAGCGCAACGCAATGCCTGAGGTAATTTTGGGGAGTGGGGGAGACGGTTCACCGAGCACAAAATGGCGCAACACCGCATCGGCTTCGTTAAACCCGAACTGCGCACGCATGGGCGCGGCCCCGGAAAAGCGGGGATTGATTTCGAAGCATACCGGCCCGCGTTTTGTCATACGCAGTTGGACATTGCAGGGGCCGATTGGTTTAAGCGCCCTGACAATCCGCTCCGCCTCATGACACACCTCCGGATACGCTCCCGCGACGGCCCGATACGTGGTGCCCTGCAACAATGTGCGCCACAACACAATACTGCCCAGCAGTACGCCATCGCGATCACAAAAACACCCGACGGTATATTCGGAATCTGCATGGCCCACATATTCCTGCACCACATAGCCCGGTTTTCGTCCGATATAGGCAACATCATCCATATCCGCCACAGTCACCATGTTTTGTGCACCGCCGCCGCCGCGCAATTTGGCAAGCAAGGGGAAGCCATAACGATCCACCAACCGCTCAATGCCCGCTTCATCTTCGGACGCGGCATAATCAGGATACGCAAAACCCTGCGCCTTCAACCATTCACAAGTGCGCAGTTTGTCGTCACAAATATCCATGATGGCCGGGCCATTAACAAGACATACCGCGTCGGTATTGGATTCGATATAGTCACGGTGTCTCGAAAACACGGCAATGACCGGCTCGCACCCGGTCAGAATAATGTCCACCTGCTCCCGTTTGCACAGTTCCACCGTCCAGTCCACAAAATTCGGGGCATCCGCCCACGGCGCCACATATCCCACATCCGTGGTATAGACGCCCATTTGCAGTGCGCTAATGTCGGTTCCGATCACCCGGCACGGCACCGTGCTTTTCGCCAAGGCTTTCAAGATGCCCTGGCTGACGTTGCCGCCCACCGCCAACACCAACACCGTGACAGGTTTTTGTGCAGATTCGGTCATGAGTCGGTTCCGTTTTATTCAGCGCCCTGCAGGACGCTCACACTATTGCGCCCGTTCCTTGCAAACGATCTCCATTACCCCGTCCACGAATGCAGGAGTGATGGGCTCGGTATCCACAACGCTATAAAAAAGACCTGCTTCGTCCTTAAATTCCTTGAGTGTCAACAATGTACGCCGTATCTCGTCCAGCGAGGCATCCGGCACATGGTAGCGCAGCCCACAACGCCGGATAAGGCTCAAGGCCCAATCGGGGTTATTTTGTTGCAGTCGCGACATGGCCAGGATCCCCAACCCAACCAGATCGCCATGCAAAAAGTGCCGGCGCGTAAGATGTTCAAGACCATACGCCACAATGTGCTCGGCGCCTTCCTCGGGCCTGCTTGTTCCGATTTCGGCACAAAACTTTACCTCCCGGCGGTACAAATCAACGATCGTGTCAATCCCCTTCGGCGTTACGTGGTACACCTCTTCGGCATTGGCATCAAGAATATCGAGACAGGTCTGGGCATCTGCGGCCACGTCCTCGTGATACGCCTCACCCGTATCCTGATGAGCCCGTTTCCAATCATACAACGCCGTATGGATACTGGCAATGTCACACGCGCCCGCGCGGTTTAGCTCTTTGGGCGCCTGCTGTATAAGCGTGTAATCAATGAGCAGGTTCTCCGGGAATATATCGCCAATATAGTGCACCGTCTTGTCCACGCGAACCGCCACCATATTCGTAAGCGGTGCATCCACCGAAACAATGGTCGGGACCAGCACCATGTCGCAGCCACGTTTCCAAGCCAGGTATTTGGCGGTATCACAACAGGAGCCGCCGCCCAATCCCACCACCACATCGCAGGGCGGCAAAACACCATCAAGGGCTTCCACCGTCTCTTGATCCATGTCGCGCACAAAATGCACATGGTCAGGCGTCCATTCGTAGTGCTGCCGGAACAATTGCCACGGGATTTCCATGGTAACCACAAGGGTTTTACCCTTCAGGCCGGTCAGCTCTTTTGCCGCGGTTTCACTGGATTTAATGGTTGGCGGTTTGTACACGGTTCTCCACCTTTCCTTGTGCGTCGCGTGTTCCGTTGTAGGGTTACCGCCCGGCGTACCTTGGAAAACACAAAGACCCGGGCTAGTGCGAAATTAAAACTTGATGCTCTTGAACTGCGGCAGATACCGCTTGTTTTTGCGCAGCATTTCGAGCACCATCTTCTTGATCTCTTCAAGGGACAATACGGCTGCGGTAAGTGGATCGTAGGCAATGGATTGAAACACCAGTTTGGGATCGCCGGTGAGCGCTGCTTCCACCGCCATTTCCTCCACGGCCACGCTGATATTGTTAAGTGCGGCACACTGCGGCGGCAGCGCGCCGACATGAATGGCATTGAGCCCACGGCGATTGGCCAACACGGGGACTTCCACACACGCATACTCAGGAAGGTTCGTAATAAGCCCCGTGTTCGGCATGTTGCCGTTAAACTCAAAAGGTTCGCCGCCCATGTAGGCGTTAATAATATAGGCCGCGTATTCCTGGCCCCGGGCGAGATCGAAGGGCGCACCCGCGTCAAACCATTGCTTCACCTCTTTCTTCCATGTTTTGGCAAGGCGCAGATATTCCTTCAAAATAAACCCATACTCACCGGGATTCCAGTTGGTGCCGGTCATGCAATATTTCTCAATAAGGTCCGGGCGTTTACGGAACCACCAGTTGTATTCACTGTTGTGCCCGCTGGATTCGGTGACATAATAATCCAAGTGCAAAAACATCTCATTACGCACCAATTCCGAGGTGTAGATATCTTTCTTGGCCACCGCCTTGCGAATCAAGGGATAGGCATCCTTGCCCTTCCATTTGAAATCGAGATACCACGCCTGATGGTTGATGCCCGCACACACATAATCAATCTCATCCATGGGCGCACCAATCCAGTGCGCAAGCATGCCGGCCGTACCCTGCACACTGTGACACAACCCGGTCACCTGGACATCGGTGGTTTGCTGCATCGCGCGACACAACATGGCCATGGGATTGGTGTAGTTCAGTAAAATGGCATCCGGGCAGTATCGTTCCATATCCCGGCATATATCAATCATGGTGGGGATGGTGCGCAATGCGCGAAACACCCCGCTCGGACCGCGTGTATCTCCCACATTGGTATCAATGCCGTACTTCTTGGGAATTTCAATATCATGCCGCCACACATTAACGCCGCCGCACAGAATTGTGCAGCACACGGCATCCGCGCCTTTCAAGGCCTCTTTACGGTCTTGGGTGGCCGTGACCTTGGCCGGATAATTGCCCCGCGTCACGATGGTTTCAACAGCGCGCTTGGCAAAAGCAAGCCGTTCCTTGTTAATGTCCACCAATGCAATGGTTGCATTTTCGAGCAATGGAAACGTCAGTAAATCACGAACCAATCCACGGGTAAACCCCAAACTGCCCGCCCCGATAAAAACCACTTTTGCCATGCGAATAACCTTTCATGAACTCTTGTTGGGAATGCTGATTGACCCTTCAAATGAGGCGTCGTTATTATCGGCATTTGATGCGACACAGTCAAACTAACTGCATTTACACCACACGTCATGGGCTTTCTGTTGTCCACACGCCCCTTTGAAACCGAGCCCCGATGTTTCGTAGTCTAACCAGTTATGATGGGTCTGCAATGGCGGCGCATTTACATTAAGACAACTGGGACATCAAAAGTGCAACATGCAAGGAGCCTGCTCATGGTTACGCAAAGTCACCGGAAATTCTACGTTTGGTTGCCCGTACTGGCACTTCTGCTGACGGTATCGGGACTGATTTATGCTCGCGAAGTCGAAATAATCGAATCGCCCGAGGTAACTTTGCTGGATGAAGAAGGGGCCGGAAAACTATACCGGGTCGGCGAACATCTCGTATTGGTGATGGAAGGCACACACGAGGAAATGGGCTATCAACACGGCCGTTTGCTCGCATCACATGTCAATAACATTCTCACGAAAGGGTACACCCCCAAGGCCCTTTGGGATCGCGGCTATTCGCGGGACTATGTCACGGCCCAATCGGAGCGCATGGAAAAGTTTTTCCCCGACGAAATCAAAGAGGAGATGCGGGGACTTGTGCGCGGTCTGCACGACGCCGGATACGAGGACCTGACGTACGAGGATGTACGCACCGGCATCACACAGGCAGAAATACTCCATTTCCCCCCTGACGGACCGCCGGCATGTTCCAACTTTGCCTGTTGGGGCAAGTGGACCACCGACGGACGCCTGCTGCATGGCCGCAACTTGGATTGGAACATTGAAGGGGACGCACAGGATGATCACGCCATTTTGATATGGCGGCCCAAAGACGGCATCCCCT
>SKQZ01000083.1 GCA_007118765.1 Candidatus Hydrogenedentota bacterium | reverse complement strand
TGTACTAACACGCTGTCAGCCGACGGCCTGCGCAAAACACCTGCTCTGGCGCAATCTTCACAGGCTCACGACGAAACCTGATGAAATATCCGGGCTAGACAAGAAAATTGTTGTTGCGGCTATTGTCGGCAAAACCATATCGTGTTGCCCGTGGTCAAATACACGCACCAACTTTATTGTTCCGGCTCTCTGTTTGTACTGCTTGTCACGTGCGGAGGGCCGGAACCTTTACTTTGAACGAAACGGCGCCTGCGGCGCTTGGCGATACGCATTGAAGGGATTGGTACATGCGGGAATCATCTGTGCAGAATGTAGCGGGCGAATTTGAGCGCGAACGATTTTCACCGACGGCAAATTTCGTGGAAGCCATGCTTATGATGGTTTTCATCCTGGGCATTTTATGGGTTGTCGCTTATCCCTTCGGCGTGATGGGCGAAATGCCGGGGGCACAGCGGCTTTCCGAAATACTGATTGTCGTGGGCGCCCTGTACATGCTGTTTGTCGCGCCTTTCCTGCATCGTGACACGGCCACCAGCTGGGGCTTGGGCAATCCGCGGGCCTTGTGGCGATTGCTGCACACGACTACCCCCGAAAAGCGGGCGGTGTTACTGGCGGTGCTTGTAGCGTTATTTCTGGCACTCAACGTGATGAACGTGTACCATTGGGAGCGGGTATTGCGTTTCTTTAATCTCCATCGTACGGCCATGCGCGACTGGAACCAAGGGTTTCCGGGCGCAATTGGAATGGTCGGTTTTGGCAGTGTGCTGGCCCTCATCATCGTTACCGCGGCCATCCGATATGATAACTTTCTGTCCGCGTTTCGCACCGCGCTTGTTATCGCGTTGCCGCTGTTTGTGCTCATCCTTCTGGGCGCGGCTGCGCACAGGGGCCGTGTGGCGTTTGTTGACTTCAGTATCGGCGCATTCTTTATTGGCGTGTTCGGTTATGTGTTCTGGGGGTTTGTACAGCAGCTGCTCTTTTCCTCTTATCTCGGCACACGCATTCGAAAAGGGTTTAAGCCTTCGACTGCATCCACGAATAGGGTGCCGCCCGATAAACGCCTTCCATTTGTTTCCGTATTCGCGGTTGCGGGCGCTTTTGTCGCCGCACTTGTTGTGTTTGTGACACTGCGGCATAGCCACGGAGACGCCATCCCGTTGTGGTCGTTGTTTGCTTTTGCCGTGTTTATACTGCCGGCCGCCGCCGTGTATGCATGGTTTTTCGCGTGTGATCGGAAACGCCTGTTGGTGGCCACATTAAGCGGTTCCTGCTTTGGTCTCATCCATATTGATTCCTATGGGTTGGTGGCGGTTACGTTCTTGCTGGGTGTCGCACTTACCTATGTGTTTATGGTGGACAGAAATCGGAATCTGGTGGCCTTGGGGTTTATTCACGGTTTGTTGGGCTCTTCTTTCAACGCCTTTTTTTCACGCAGCGAATCGGGTGTATTGGAAGTGGATTATACTGTCGGCCCGTGGAATGTACGTGAACCCACTTGGGGCGTATTGATTATCCCCATCCTCTGCATCCTCTTTTATGTTGCTATGACGCTGTGGTATCTCCGTATCCACAAAGAACCATGAACAACCCCTTCTCACCCGCTGTTTATTGTACGGGTCTACCACACGGGTGATTATGGATACAGCGCCGCCGCGATGACAGCACTGAAATGATGCCGCACTCAGCCAAAGGAGAAAGATGTATTCGTTGGACACAGGCTCCAAGGTACCAGCCCTGTTATTTAAGACGCCGTATGTATTTGATTTTATGGTTTCTTTATGATATGATATTCAGAACTCAAAATATCGGAAGCAGGCACGTACTATGACCACCAATAGCATAGAGATTAGTGATAATATTTTGGCGCAGTTACGGAAAATTGTCCGGGCAATGGAAATCCAATCCCGACAATTACAGCGTTCCTGCGCACTAACCAGTCCCCAGCTGGTGTTACTGCGCGAGATTGTCCGGCGCGGTGAAATCGGCATGGGCGCGCTGGCGGAGCACGCCAGCCTGAGTAATGCCACGGTGACGGGCATTGTTGATCGGCTGGAGCAGCGCGGTCTTGTGGTGCGCAAGCGCAACGAAAAGGATCGCCGCCAGGTGTTGTTGTCCAGCACCGAGGCCGGGCGTGCTTTATGTCAGACTGCCCCGCCGCTCATGCAGGAAAAATTTTTGACGGCGTTGTCGAGGCTTCAGGAATGGGAGCAGACGCAAATGCTGGCAGCCTTGTCGCGTTTGGCCGCAATGATGGACGGTTCACCGGAGGAGGCGCTGCAGACGAAAGGTGCCGATCCGCACGGCGATTCTTCGCAAGCCGGCTTTCTTGAGGCATGTCAGATGCTTCTTGAACAAGAACCCGATCCGGTTGAGCGGGCGATTGAGGATTCGGACGACCTGCTGCCGCGACTGGTGGAGGTGCATTCGGACAACGACTTTCCGGTTAATATCTCCCGGGAAATGTTGGCACATTTTCTGAATGAGTATTTGCGACCTTATGAAGATTCTGTGGAAGATATCCTGAGTGGCATTGATTATGCCCTTTCCGATGCGCCGAACAAGAGCGGGTTTATTGTGCTGGCGTTGTTGCAAGACCGGCTGGTTGGCGCTGTGGTTATTTTGAACACAGGCATGGCGGGCTATGTGCCCGAGCATTTGCTGTTGTTTGTGGCGGTGGATTCTTCCATGCGCGGCCGGGGCATTGGAGCACGACTGATTCGACAGGCCCAACAGCTATGCAACGGGGATATCAAATTACACGTGGATTATGACAACCCGGCGCGTCGGCTCTATGAGCGAATGGGCTTTTTGAGCAAATATGCAGAAATGAGGTGGAAGAATGAATCGGGTAACCATAAATCTTGAGGCCCTGCTTCATAATTTTGAAGTTATCAATGGCTGGATGAAAAAGCATGACGCGTCGTGGACCGTCGTTTCAAAGGTGTTATGCGGCAATCCTGATGTGCTGACGGCACTCAAACACATTGGCGCGACGTCCATAGGCGATTCACGGCTCTCCAACCTGAAAACCATGAAACGCATTTACCCGGAATACGAAGGCTGGTATTTGCGCGTGCCGGGGCCGTCTGTCATTGAAGAGGTCGTGAGCCTTTCCACCGTTAGCCTGAACAGTGAGCGGGAGACCATCGTGGCGTTGCAGGACGCCGCGCAAAAGGAAGGGAAGACACACCACGTAATTATCATGATCGAATTGGGTGATTTGCGTGAAGGCATCCTTCCCGGTTCGCTGGTCAACTTTTACAAGTCCGTATTTAACCTGCCCCATATCCATGTGCTCGGCATCGGCGCGAACTTGGGATGCTTGGCCGGCATGGCGCCGAACATGGACCAGCTCATGCAATTGGTGCTCTACCGGGAGTTGCTTGAACTGAAATTTGAGCATAAACTTCAGCTTATCTCAGCGGGTTCCAGCGCGACCTTGCCGCTCCTGCTTGAAGGGCGGGTGCCCAAAGGCATCAACCATTTTCGTATTGGCGAGTCGCTGTTTTTGGGCACGGACCTCATCAACGGTGACGTACTGCCCGGTTTGCGCGACGATGTGATGTTGTTGCGCGCCGAAATTGCCGAACTAAAGGAAAAAGGATTGGCGCCGTCGGCGGACGCGCCCAGTATTGCGCCGTTTGCAGCGGACCAACCGGCGCCTTCCGGCGAATCGGCGCCGGGACAGCGTGGTTACCGTGCATTGATTGGCGTGGGACAGCTGGATACGGACATTTCCGGTTTGACGCCGCTTAACCCGGAGCACCAGATTGCCGGCGCCAGCAGCGACATTACCGTTGTGAATTTGGGCGACGATCCGGGCGGCCTGAAGGTGGGGGACACCATCGAGTTTCGGCTTAATTACCCGGCTTTGTTGCATCTCATGAATTGTCGCTATATCACGAAGATGGTGGAGCCGTCTATTGAGGAATTTGAAGACGCTGTCAGGAAAAAGTGCTCCAAACTGTCGCCCGTGCTCGATGGTTTCGATAGTGCAGCAGGCCCGGCGGGACAAGCCTCCACGACATGAGCCTTAACCCGCATATTTCACAAGATTTCTGTTGCGCCTGCGAATCTAACACCATACCAGGCACTTTACTTGCCCGCCGACTTCGACGTGTAATAACACGCTGTCAGCCGGCGGCCTGCGCAAAGCGCCTGCTCTGGCGCAATCTTCACAGGCTCACGACGAAACCTGATGAAATATCCGGGTTAATTCTTATTGTGTGTACGCGAAGCGATTCACCCATCGGTTGCCTTCGGGACAGTCCGCAACCGTCAGGTGATTGTTGTAAAATGAACCGGTTGTCGGCTGATGTCACAGAGGCACGCCGGCTTGGCGATACAGTCCGCAGCACACATGCGTGAAGCACACAAAGGAACAATGCGATGAGGACTTATGGCATGATAAAAGCAATGCAACTGGCGGTGTATGCTGTTGTATGTATGGTTGTCATCGGGGCGGCGGGAGCAACAGAACCACTGCTTCTTACAGCCGAAGGCCTTCCGGCGGAAGGATCGCTGGAGGTGTTTCTGGGCGCGCCGGTTTTTGATAAGCAGGTTATTTTTAACGGCAGCGAAAACGTCCGCGAACCATATCTTGCCGTTGCGCTTGATGGCGCCCTGTTGGCGTTGCGCAATAAGGCGCAGCACATGCGGCGGAGCGAGGATGGGGGCCGCACATGGAGCGACAGTATTGAGGCGCCCTTTGGTTTTTTGGATACCAATATGATTGTTGATGAGCGCACGGGCGATGTGCTGGTTGTACGGTTATGGGAAAGTCCTGATCGACTGTGGCGCAGTAAAGACCACGGCAAAACATGGCGGGAAGAGTCCATTGTTGTGAAGCCCAATGAAGTGATGAAATGGCTGGAATGGACGGGCCTGAAAACACGGGGCGGTCACGAGGGCAGCCGCACGGACAGCGGCAAGTATTTTCTACATGCCAATGCCGGTGAGGCGGGAATCACTTTGCGACACGGCAAACACCGGGGCCGCCTGTTGGCGCCGGCAACGTTTCGTCCCCATGCGGCCGCGCATCCCTCGGACAGGAAGCCGGTGGACGTAATCTATAATTGTGCCATTTACAGTGACGATGGCGGTGCGACATGGCAGGTCAGCGGGTTTTTCCCGGAAGGGTACACGGAGGAGGCGGCGATTGCAGAGCTTTCCGACGGCCGCATTTACTACAACTCGCGCAGTTGCATGGGCTATTATGACGAGGCATTGGCACGGGAACTGCGCGAGGACGAACGGCTGCGGCGCACCGCATGGAGCCATGACGGCGGGCAAACGTGGGAAGAGTTGGCGGTGAATCGGGTGTTGCCCGATGGCGGCGGCTATGATCGCGGTTACGGCATGAAAGCAGGCATGGTGCGGTTGCCGGTGCATGGCCGGGATATTCTTGTCTACAGCAATTCGGACACGGATGGCGGCGCCCGCGAAAAAATGACCGTATGGGCGAGTTTTGACGGCGCGAAAACGTGGCCGATCAAACGGCTGGTGTATGCGGGGCCATCCGGCTATTCCTCCATGGTCGCGGGCCGACCGGACACGCCCGGCGAAGGCAACATCTATTTGCTTTTTGAGGGGATGGATTCCCATGTATATGCAGGCATGCAGGTGGCCCGTTTTAATCTCGCGTGGATTCTTGAGGGCGAACCCACCGGAGACGGGGAAGTGCCTGACTGGGTGCTTCCGTAAAAGCGTGCACAGGCGCGGTCAGGCCGTGTCGCAAGCGTCCATCAACGCAACAATTTCGTCCAACTCCGTGCTTTCCAGAAATCCGATGGTGAACACATCTATGCAATCGAGGTTCATGGCATATTCGATGCACCGCTGCTTTTCGTCGGCGTGTTGACCTTCTCCCAGAATCTTCATGCCAATCACGCCTTTACCGGCTTCCCGCGCTTGTTGCAGGATGGGGATAATGTCCTCCGGCGCACCGTCCATAAGCGTGCCAAAAGGATTGATGCGTGCAAGGATGATGTCCACCCAATCGTGCGCGGCGGCGCTGCGCAACGCAGCAATGTGATGACAGGATACGCCGACAGCCTTGACGAGTCCCGCTTGTTTGGCCTTGTCGAGTGCGTCCATGCACTCCGCCATCTCCTCCGGCCAGTTTTCGGAAGTCATGCAATGCAGCAGCAGCGCGTCCAGATAGTCCGTGTCAATTTCTTCCAGAACGCGCGTCAGATCGGCATTGATTTCCTCTGCGGTTTTCGAAGTTACTTTGGTAAGAATGAACAGGTCCTGCCGTTCCATCTCAGCCGCCGCCATGGCGTCACGCAAGTATTCGTGGGAACCATACATGTCGGCCAGATCATAATAGCGGATGCCATGTTCCCAAGCGCGGGTGAGGGTCTTGAGATACACATCGCGCCCACGGCGAATCTGTGCGGAGTCCTTGTTCCATGCGCGTGTGCCGGT
>SKQZ01000399.1 GCA_007118765.1 Candidatus Hydrogenedentota bacterium | reverse complement strand
CTTTTGCAGGCCTACGTAAGCGCCCAACAACAACGAGAAGAAGAGGGCGCATCCGAAACTCAGCATAAACAGTCCGGGCATGCTGTCCTGCAATTCGTCGCGGGTGCTGCGGTCGCGCCGTATCTTTTCCGTGATCTTTTCGCCCCGCTCCTCCCAATGCCTCTTCTTTTCCTGATGTGCCCGCAGTTCTTCCGCGAAATTGACGCTGTTTTCAAAGATGGCCAAATCGCCGGCGATTTCAACGCGCAGGTCCGCCAGTTCCTCGCGCATGGTGTCCCGCACTTCCTCTTCGGTGTCGCGCACGCCCAGGGCGGTTTTGAAAGAACGGGCCAGCTGGTTGAGCCAGTCAATGGGATTGGGCGCTATGCGGCTGAAATCCGGCACGGAAGATAATTGTTCCTGTGCTTCCGCTACCTGGTCGTCCAGCGCGGTAATTTGCGAGTTTACCTCGTCCAACCGCGCATTGAACTCCGTGATGCGCCCCTGACTGGAACGGATTTGCTGTTGCAACTGCTCCAACGTTTCCGGGTCATTTTCCGGCAGTGTATCCGCATGTGCGGCGGAATCTTGCAGCGCCTCCAGTTCTTCCGCGACAAGACGCATTTCTTCCCGGGTCTTGTCAACTTGGAGTTGTGCCGTTTGCACCTGTGTTTCCGTGCGTTGGATGGCCGCCGCATCCTCCGAATCCAGACAACTGCGCGTGCGTATGGTTTCAATCTCTTGTTCGAGCAGATCAAGCCGCACCGCGCACTGGTCGTAATGCCGTACCACGGACGCGCATAACAGCTGTTCGAGCCGTTCACGCTCTGTGCGGCAGGCTTCCACCTGCTCCCGATAGTCGGTGAGCAATGTCGCCTGTTCCGCCGCCTGTTGCAATGCCGCATTGGTGGCGTCGCGCTCGTCCTGCAGCGCTTTCAGTCGCGTCAAGGCTTGGAACAAGGGCGTGTCATCGGCATCGCCCCGGCCAATGCCATTGACAAGTGCGTCCAACCGGGCTACAGCGGCAATGAAGTCGTCCCCACAGACGCCGGTGTCCACAATGGCCGCCATATCCCGTGCCATTTGGGCGTGTTCACCGTCAATCTCCAACAGCGCATCCAGCGAAAGCAGCATAAGGTCTGCTCCCGCAATGTTCCCGGTAGCGCCCTCCGTAGTGATGCAGGGAATCTCTTCTTGAACCGCGTCCGCATCCTTTGTCAGCGTTGCGTTAATCGCGTCCTGATCGGCCGTTGTTGCGGTTATGCGGAACGGCGGCGCGGCTACGCGAACTTTCGGGTCGGCAAGCATTTGATACAGCGTCCTGCTCAAGGCGCGGGCAGCATGTGCATCCGCACACTGCACCGCGTGGATAGCCTTGTCCAACGCAGAAGAAACGTCGGTTTCGCTGCCGGATGCTTGATATGTAATCTGCTGCAGTATCATGACAGGGGATCCGTGGCGGTATGTTTCGGCAACGCATTGCTGCGGCATGCCTTCAGGCCGAGGTCTCGGGCGTAGGCTTCAAAGCGGCCGGTTTCCGCATCCGTGGCATCCGCCATGCGCGCCGCCATCATTTCATTGAACTGTGACAGGCATGTACGTTGTCCGGCAAACAGCGGCGGACCCTCCAGCGCCTCCACGGCATTCTCCACCTCCACATGAAAGAAATGGGACTGCGCTGCGGCATGCAATGCGTCAATATACGGGTATATGGGCGGCGGCAATACGCCTATGGCGCGCAGATGCACGGCCATTTGCGCCGGATCACCGTCAATGCTCTTGGCCAACTGTTCCACTGCCTGCTGTGGGTCTTGACCGACTTTGAGCGCGCATGTATAGCGTTCAAACAGAATATGGGCACAGGAAATGGGGGTTGTCTGCACCTTTGGCGCGCCCACGTCATTGTGTTCAATAACAACTTCGAGGAAACTTCTTTTGCCGTGCTCCTTAAATGAGCGCCCCTGCGGCGAACCGGGATACCCGATGACGGTGGTATCGTTCTCCGCCACGATAACGCCGGTGTGAAAATGTCCCAACGCGGCATAGGCCAGATTGTCGTGTGCGATGGCGGCAGCGTCGAAGGGCGCGAAGCATTTGCTGTCCGGCGGTTGATGGGCGCGCTCGGTTCCGTGGGCCAGTGCCAGGTGTACCCGCCCATCCGCTTCCACGCGCAGTTCGTTAAACCACGCGCCGGAATCGTCCGAGCCATCACAGCCGATGCCGTGAATGGCCAGCGGCAGCACGGCATGGTCTATGCGTTGCCAGTTGCCGGGCTCGAAAACGGTCACATTGTCCGGCCATAAGGAAAGGGCATACGGGGAATCCTGGGTGTAGGGGTCGCGGTTTCCCGGCGCGATATACACCGGGATGGGCGCCAGTTGCTCCAAGGCGTCGGCGACAAATGCCGCGGTTTCGTCGCGTGTTGTGGCATTGTCAAACAGATCCCCCGCGATTAGCACCAAGTCGGCGGGCCAGTCACGGGCCCGTTCAAGCATGCGGGTAAAAACATGGCGCTGCGCTCTGCGCAATTCATTGCCGGTGCGGCCGTTTACCCCCAGCGCCGCAAAAGAAGCGTCCAGGTGCAGGTCGGCTGTATGTAAAATCCGGATACGTTTCATAGTACAATACTGCTTGTAACACAAGAATGCGTCGCCTCTTCCCCAAATGAAATGAGACGCCATCGCCGGTATAGTGTGTCAAATTTCGGCGCGAATTCCAAGTTTATGCATATTCGCCGGTCGGGATCAAGGTATTGGCGATTGTAGACAGCGGTTTGTCTCGGCGGATGGGGCGGCATGACCATCGGTTGCAACACAAGGATTACGGGTCTATGGAAGCGATCTTGGCGCAGGTGGAACAGTGTGATGTGCTGGGGGATGCCTTGTCGCGTGCCTTTGTCACGGACCCGGTCTGCTGCTATATATTTCGCACGCGGGAAGCGCGTCTGCGCAAGATGCGCTGGATTTTTACGCGGTGGCTGCGTGTCATGATCAAGCGCAACCATGTCTACACCACCCCGGAACTCGCCGGCGCCGTGCTGTGGCATGCTCCCGATTGCGGCTATAATGTCGGCATTGGCGAAGAGATACGCGCCGGGTTCCTGTCTGCGGCGATTCGCCTGAATCCCTGTGAACAGGTGCGCGGCCTTATTACGCATCTGGACGCCACGGCACGGATGAAACGATTTGTAAAAGAACCGCACTGGATCATTGACACCCTCGGCGTGGCGCCGGAGCATCACCGAAAAGGGATTGCCCGCATTTTGTTGACGCCTGTTCTGCAAAAAGCCGATGCCGACGGAATCCCCTGTTTCGTGAACACCCACAGCAGCGGCAACGTGCACTTCTATGAGCGGTTTGGGTTTTCACTGTTTCATGACAGCCCCATGCCCTGCACGGATATCACGGTGTATTCCCTGCGTCGCGCCCCTGTTGCAAGATGAGCGGAGAGAACGCTGCGCCATGGCGCGGGTGAAACCTGCGGGTCAGGGCAGACACAGCGCGCTTGCGCCGCCCACGGAATGGTTGGCGGTTATGGCCTGTGCCGCCGTTTCTGCATCCAGAGGCGCCGGCAGGTGGGCGCGTTCCGCGTAGGCATCGCTTTGCAACAGACGACGCCATGCGCGGCGCACGGCCGTGGCATCGGCGTGGCGACATAATGCCAGCACGGCCCCCGCAATGCCCGCACCCGTGAGGCATGCGCCCAATGCGCCCGCATCCAGCGCAGCATCAACCAGCGCGTCCAGGGCCGGGCTGCTTGCGCCGTATGCCCCCGGTTGCAACGGGAGGGGCGCCTTGTTCCCGGCCAGCGCCTCCAATGCCGCATCGCTGATGTCCGCGGAATAAGGCGTGCCGTCAGCATTTTGCACACGGTCGCCGTTGTGGCCGGCGGTCATAAATGCTCCTGCCCGCGCATAATCGCCCGAAGCCAGCGCCTCGGGAAAAAGGCGCGCTCGTTCAGACTCGGCAATGCCGAACATAAGCGGTCCGCGTAGGGGGATTTGTTTCGGCTGGTCACTTGTCGGCATATCGCCAAAGTAACGCGCGTACTCCTCATCAAGGCCGGTAGGGGCGTATTGCTTGCGCAAGGTTTCAAGGTCTATGTGCAGCGGGATACGTCGCAAAATATCGTACACGGCCTCTATACCGCCCAATGTCTCCGGTGTGATGCGTGACAGCCGGTCCATGTGTTGCGCTTCTGCTGAAGTCCATCCCGAACGCATCAACTCGGCTTGCAACACGGTGAGCGCCATGGAATAGGCAAAGCGGTTCAACGTATATTGCAGCCGTTGCGCCCCGCTCAACCGCCGTTTCGTATGGGAATGCACCACCAATAGGTCAAGCGCCTCCGGAAAGGGCACATACCGTGCGCCATCGAGACGAAAGTCCTTGGAAAACACGGCAATATGCAGTATGCGCCCCGCTTGTCCGAGCAGGATGGCGGTCTGATCGCTCATGCCCACCCGCGCTCCGGCATACCATTCCACATCCTGTTCAAAGGCGATGGTTTGTTCCGGTGTAAGCGCCATGGCATTGCAGTCGCTGTAAGCCAGCAACGAGGCTACGCTCAAGGCTGCGGACGAGCTTAACGCCGCGCCGCGTGGCAAATCGCTGTTGACCATGATGTTTAACCCCCGGAACGGCGTGTGCGGATGAGCGTGCGCAATGCGCAGCGCGGCGCCGATGCAATAGTTGCTCCAGGCGGTTTCCGAGGATGCGTTGCGTTTGTTCGCACGTGCCGCTACCGCGGGATTGGCGATGACATTCCACCAATCGCATCCCGGCTCAATGTCCTGTCGTTCTTGTTCCAAGTCAAAAGAGACGTCAGCGAAATCCGGATTAACGTTGGCCAGGCTATTTGTTGTGCCGTTGGTCGGTGCGGCCACCAGAATTGTCTCGCGGTGGTGTGTCATCAGGTTCAAGAAACCGCCGTGCGTGTCCACATGCATGCCGCGCAGATTAATCCTGCCCGGTGCGCGAAACACACGTGCCGGTACATCGCCGAAACGCTCCTGAAACGCTTGAAGCGTCTGCTGAATCAGCGCGGTGCGCATGTGCAGTACGCCCGCATCCGTGCCGTATAATTCGCCCAACAGCGGCAATGTTTCAGGTTGCGCCAGAATTGAACGCCACTGTGAAACCGGTTTTTCCTGAGATCGTGTCATGGCTGCTTGATTTAACCCAGATGTTTTAACCCGCATATTTCACAAGATTTCTGTTGCGTCTGTGAATCTTACGCCATATCAGGCACTTTGCTTGCCCGCCGACTTCGACGTGTAATAACACGCTGTCAGCCGGCGACCTGCGCAAAACACCTGCTCTGGCGCAATCTTCACAGGCTCACGACAAAACCTGATGAAATATCCGGGTTAATTCGTTTTCAATCGTGCCCGGCGCGTGTTGTTGTTTGCGGCTTCGTCCAATGTTGCGGTGAATCTTTACCTGAAGCCGTCGTTGTCGGTATAGTGTACTTGATCCGGCAACAACATTAAAGGAGACTACGTTATGGACAAAACACACAACAATTCCGGAGTATCGCGTCGGCGCTTTTTCCGAAACAGTATGGCCATGGTCGCGGCGCCTGCGGGCGCGGGCCTGTTGAGCCGCGTCGCCTTCGGGCAACAACAACCGCCCGACGGCGCAGAGAACCTGACGATTTATCACGAAGCGGAGATCGGCGGCGAGGTGCGCGGTCCCCATGTCTGGTTGCGTTGGAACAACGAAGTGCTTACCAGCTATCGCGCCCATCCGAAACAGAAGTATCCCTACTTCTATCCGCTGGCCGGCCCTGTGTCGGGACTGTCAATGACGGCTGAAACAGCGTTGCCCTGGCCACACCATCGCTCGCTTTATTTTTCATGCGACCGCCTCAACCGCGCCAATTTTTGGCAACAGGGATTGGATCGGGGGCAGATTGTTTCCACGGGCCCGCGTGTGGAGCAGACCTCCGAGACGTCGGCGGTTATTACAGATGCCTGTGAATGGGCCGTACCCGGCGAGGCGGTGCAGATGACCGACGAACGTCGGTTTGAAATCAGCCTTCAAATGCCGCAACGCTGGATAATGGACGTAGAAATCAAATGGAATGCCGTGGAGGATGTCACGGTGACCCGTACCAATCACGCATTGTTTTCCATTCGCTGCGCACCCGATATTTCGACTTGGGGCGGCGGTACGCTTGTGTCCAGCGAGGGCAATGTGGGCGAGGAAAACACCTATGGCGAACCTGCGCGCTGGTGCGCCTTTTATGGCAAACGTGAAAGGGCCAAGGGAGAGCCGGTTGAGGGGATTGCCCTGTTCGATCACCCGGAAAATCCGTGGGAGCCCTGTCCGTGGTTTACCCGCGATTACGGGTTCATGTCGCCCATGCCGTTCCAATGGATTGAAGAACCCTGGCAATTGCCTGCGGGCGAGTCGGTAAACCTCAAATACCGTGTTGTGGTGTTTGCGGGCGATCCGGAG
>SKQZ01000290.1 GCA_007118765.1 Candidatus Hydrogenedentota bacterium | reverse complement strand
TTACCCCCGCGCCCAACACAGCCGGTATCCTGCCGCCTATCTGCATGGTTTGGCGCACTGGTGACACGGCCACCACCATATCCGTTTGCTGCATGTGCAAACTGTATGCCGGGCGCGGCGTATTGCGTACCTGTTCCGGGTCGTGTCTGTGCCGGGCCGTGGAACACCCCGCTAGAATCAGCCCGACGGAACAAACGATTATGGAAGCATACAAAAAGATGGAGCGCATAAAATAACCCTTATTTTTTGGCTGCCGGCATGCTTGTTGCACATAATTCCCAATACGAAAATACGGCCGCTGGCACGGGCAGCATTGTTTCATCACAATGGTGTATAATAGCCACAACGGGGTGCTTGCGGCAAGCTGCTTGCCATGTGAGCACGGCCGTAACGTGTAATACTGCGCGAATGAGCCCGCGCATTATTGTCGCACAGCAAGAAGGCTCGCGAGAATGTGGAGGTATTGGCATGGCAACAACACACAATTTACAACAAATGACCAAACTTTTGGGCGACTTTGTTGTAAAAAATCACGGCGCATGGAATCACGACCAATGGGAGGCGCTGTGTGAGAACGTTACGGCGCTGGGCGTGGACATGGACGGGTCTCTTGAGGAGCATTTGGGTTTGTTGCTGGAACATTTGCGCGTGTTCTATTTCTGTATGCCCCTGACCCCACAACGTAAAACGAAGGCCAAGGCCAAGACCAAGACCAAAGCGAAAAGCAAACCCAAAACAAAGGAAAAGAAAAAAGCAACACCGGCGTCCAGCGAGACTTCCTGAGGAACGCATAGGGCCTCTTCGGAAATAATCCAGCGCTCGCATGCGTATTATCTATACCATAAGGTTATCGTATCGCGAGCGGAGAGAGGCGATCTCACTACATCGTCATTGCGAACAACGTGACGCAATGTCATAGATTAGATTGCCGCGTCGGGCTCGCAAAGGCGATTGTGTTGTTGTGATACCAGCCTTATTAGATGAATCACCGCCGCAGGCGCTGACGCCTTTCGATGACGATGGTTGTGTGATATTGCCTATTGGTCACGGTAAAAGAAATTGGGGCAAGAAGGAGTGTTGATGAACGATACGGAACGGGATGCCCTCTGGGAGCAAATCCGAGCGGAAGCAGCCGAGGGCGCATGGCGCGAACCTATGTTGGCGAGTTTTCTGCATGCCACCATTCTGAACCATAAGACGTTTGAAGATGCTCTGGGCTTTCAGCTGGCGAGCAAACTGGAAAGCGTCACTTTGCCGGCCTTGTCCTTGCGCGATTTGATACAGGAGTCTTTCGAAGATACCGCGCACTTGGGCACATGGGCACGGGAAGACCTGTATGCCGTGCATCAGCGGGATCCCGCATGCCGCAAGTATTCGCAACCCCTGCTCTATTTCAAGGGCTACCTTTCCATTCAGGCACAACGGGTTGCCCACTATTACTGGCATCAGGATCGGGTACATTTGGCGTTGTTCTTGCAAAGCCGCATTTCCGACGTGTTGGGCGTGGACATTCACCCGGCCGCGAAGATTGGCAAAGGCTTTTTTATTGACCATGCCACGGGCGTTGTCATAGGCGAAACGGCGGTGGTGGAGGAAAACGTTTCCATGTTGCATGGCGTAACCTTGGGCGGCACAGGCAAGGAACGCGGCGACCGCCATCCGAAGATCCGACGCGGTGTGCTGATTTCCACGGGCGCGAAGATATTGGGCAATATCGAAGTGGGCGAAGGCGCCAAGGTGGCGGCGGGCGCCGTGGTGTTGGACGATGTGGCGCCGCATACGACCGTCGCGGGAATGCCCGCACGACCCGTGGGCGATACCGCAGCCGACCAACCGGCGCTTGAAATGGACCACCGCTTTCGTGGGCAGGAGTAGTCCGCACCTCTCACCGGAGGCCGCTGTGACCGTTATAGAAAGATGCGGCTGAAGGCCACCTGTTCATGTGCCAAGCAAAATGCCGTCAGCGGGAAGCCGTGGGACTTTTCCAGCAACGTCTTGTAATACGCAGTGTATGCCTCAACGGTTTCATCTTCCTCCGGTGCGCGCAGCCCGAGAAAACATAACCGCGCCTCGCTGGAACAGGCGCGTATGGTATCAAAGATATCGCCGCCCTTATGCTCAACAACGCGGACGTGCGCTTTGATACGTGCGTTCGTGATAAAGGTGCTGAGCCGTTGTTCCGCTTCTTTTCGTTTGTCAGGACCGTCAACCACCGTGTTCAGGCGCAGCGGTGTTTCCGCCCATTCGGGATTCATGCCCAAGAGGTACGCCAGCGTCAACATAAACCACGCGTTGGTGCCCTTCCCCTGCCACCACAATTCGATGTAAGCGCCTTCTTTTTCTGCCCCGTCGTCCTCTGCCCCATCGTCCTGCGCTTCGTCGTTGGAGCCGGTTGCTTCGCGTACAAAAACAAAATTGCGTTGACGTCGCCACACCGCCATAATCAAGCGCGTATAGCCGGTAAACTTGTCGCTTTGTTCCGTATCGCCCACGATGATGGTGTTCGGTGAGAGCGGTCCGAAGCCATAGGTGTTAATGAGGGTAAGCAGCCCATCCATCACGTCTTCGGCCTTGACCACCTTTACCAAACTCTGTACCCCGCGTTTTTTGAGGTACTCGCGGATGGAATCACGTACGGCCCGGATGCGTTCGTTGCTGGTGTCATCGGGCAACACGAGCGCGGTGGTAGTCAGACAGTTTTCCCGTGCAATGGCATCGGCAAGTTCCAGCAGGTACCACCGCTTGCTGGGGACACCGCTGAGCACCAGCAGGTTCGGTTTCCATGAGTGTTCGTCCACGTTGCCTTCGGCCAGTTTATAGATGGCATAGCGTGCAATGCTCATCCACATGCCGTGGCGGAGGTCACCCCAATGCGCCTGCATGCGCCGCCGGGTAAGCACGAAAAAGATGGCACAGCAGCAAATCGCCGCTGCGAACGCCGCGCCGGGGTTAATCATAATCATGACAAACAAACACGCGGCGGCGCCGGTCATGGACAACGCCCAATGGCTTTTGAAACTGGGCCGCCACGAGGGGCTGCCAACCAACGTTTCCAACCCCGCTGACAAGTTTAGCGCACCGTAAGAGGTCAGGAAGAACATGGACAGCACAGGTGCGATGATATCAATGCCGCCGGCGAGTATCCCTGCCAAGGCAATAAGGAACACTATCGCCGTGGCGATGCGCGGGTCGTTGCCTTCGCCGTAGCCACGTCCCAGAATACGAGGCAACACGCCGTCCCGCGCAAGGGCCTGCAACGTGCGTGGTCCGCCGAGCAAAGCGCCCAGCGCACTCGACAGCGCCGCACCCCAGATGCCCAGCACAATCAGATTGCCCCAGCGTGCCACATCCCTGGTGATGAAGGTGTTGCTAACAAGCGTTTCGGCATCGCCCACACGGAAATAAAAGAATATGGGGATGATCAGATAAACGGCGTATCCCACCAACAAAGCGGCAAACGTGCCACGGGGCAGCGCCCGCGCCGGATTCTTCAAGTCGCCCGACATGGCAATGCCCGCTTCTATGCCGGTTACGGCGGGAAAGAATACGGCAAACACAACCCAAAAAGACTGCCGTGCCAGCGGCATGATCGGTTCTACGGCTGTTTCAGGAGTCGGCGCATAATCACCGGAGAACAGGGACACCAACGACAGCCCAATGATAATCATTATGGGTATCTGGGATTTTAATGCCAGATTCGCTGATGTGAAGGCGAGAAAAGCCAGCACGAACAACGTAACAATGCCTACGGTCTGTTGGGACAGGCCGGGAAACACTGCCGTTACGGATTCCGAGAAGCCGGCGATGTAGAACGATACGCCCACTGCCTGCGCCAAAAACAATGGCAACCCCACCGCAGCGCCTGCCTCCACCCCCAGCGACCGCGACAGGATGAAGTAGGCGCCGCCCACGGATACGCGCATGTTCGTAGCCAGCGCGGACAGAGAGAAGGCCGTAAGAAACATGATGGCCATGCTGATGGTTACAATCAACAACGTCAGCGGCAACCCCATGTTTCCGAGCACCCAGCCGAGCCGCAAATACATAATAACACCGAGAATGGTCAACACACTCGGCGTAAACACCCCTTTGAACGCACCAAAGGCATATCCGGATTTTGTATTCATAAACGCGCTGTACCTGTCTTCCAATGGCTTCTGCGTGCGGGAAGTATGCTTCATGGACAAAATAAATGTCAAGCAACGTATGCCCGGTCACATTGTGTTCATGCGGACGCCTGAGCGCATGATGCAGGAGGCGGCCTTTGAATGGCTGGATCGTCATCTGAAAGACAAGTAACGGAAAAGTTGCATTATCCGTCTGTTTACCCGTATTGTCATAAGAAGCGTGAGCGTTAGCGGCAGCGTGCCGCGTCACTATGTATCTTTCAAGCAGGAGAGGACACCATGACCGAATATTTCCCGGAAGTAAAGAAACCCATCGCCTATGAAGGCCCCGACTCCAAGAATCCACTGGCGTTCAAAGAGTACAACCCCAAACAAAAAGTGCTTGGCAAAACCATGGCGGAACATTTTCGCTTTGCCGTGTGCTACTGGCATACCTTTGTGAGCGGCGGCGCCGACATGTTCGGCATGCCCACCATGAACCGTTCCTATCTGCAGGGCGACGATCCCGTGACCATTGCCGAGCAAACACTGGATGCCGCCTTTGAGTTCTTCACCAAACTGGGCGTGGGCTTTTGGTGCTTTCATGACAGTGATATTGTGCCGGAAGCCGACACGCTCACAGAGACAAACAAACGGCTGGACCACATTGCAAAACTGGCAAAGAGGAAGCAACAGGAAACGGGCATTAATCTATTATGGGGCACCTGCAATCTTTTCGCCCATCCCAGGTTCATGTCCGGCGCCGCAACCAACCCCTCGCCCGAAGTGTTTGCGTATGCCGCGGCCAAGGTGAAAAAAGCATTGGAAATCACCAAATATCTGGATGGTGCGGGCTATGTGTTCTGGGGCGGGCGCGAAGGCTATGAGACCCTTTTGAACACGGACATGGGCCGCGAACTGGATCACCTCGGCCAGTTTTTGCACATGGCGGTTGACTACAAGAAGAAAATCAGGTTCAAGGGGCAGTTCTACATCGAACCCAAGCCCAAGGAACCCACCAAGCACCAATACGACTTTGATGCCGCCAGCTGTTATGCCTTTCTGCAAAAGTACGGGTTGGTGGGCGACTTGAAACTCAATATCGAAGCGAACCATGGCACCCTTGCGGGGCATACGTTCCTGCACGAGCTGGAGTTTGCCGGTGCCAACGACATCCTCGGCTCTGTGGATGCCAACCGCGGCGATCTGTTGCTTGGCTGGGACACCGACCAGTTCCCCACCGATGTTTATGATACCGCGCTCGCCATGTATACCATCATTAAATACGGCGGCTTCACGACGGGCGGCCTCAATTTTGATGCCCACGTGCGACGTCAGTCAACTGATCCCGCAGATCTCTTTCATGCGCATATCGGCGCCATGGATTGCTTTGCGCGCGGCCTGAAAATTGCCGCGAAGATGCACAAGAGCAAGGCCTTTGCAAAGTACGTCAAACAGCGTTATGCCGGATGGGACAAAGGCATTGGGAAGCAGATCGAAAGCGGCAAGGTTGGTTTTGAAGAGCTCGAAGCCCATGTCCTGAAAAAAGGTGAACCCCAGTTGGTCAGCGGACAGCAGGAATTGCTTGAAAACATGCTCAATTCCTACGTCTTCAACGCATAGACAAAGAGAACCCATTACAACCATGTACCGGGGAGACCACCGGATGATCCGGTTGTCTCCCTTTTTTGCTGCCCGGACAGGCGGCAAAATAGTTTCGTTGCATGGGCAGCATGGCGTGTATAAACTGTGGAAACTATTCGGCCCGCCGTGGAATAGTACCATGGGCATACCCACTATATTCTGTTTATGCCGGACTTCCTGTTATACTATATGTTGTGGAACAGGCAAAACAATGACATGATGGATGATGTCCAAAGAAGACTGGAAAACGTGTTCTGGTCTGGTTTTGAAAACTCCGACAAGAATCAATATCCGTGATGAACGCAAAGACAAATAAACGTCCGCCAAAAAGCCACTATCAGCACCAATACCATTGGCTTGAGCACAAGAAAAACACGCGACTTGCAAAAATGATCGTGCTGTCTACCATTATGCACGTACTTATTATTGCCGGCGTCGTGTTGCTCTATCGTTGGCAGACCACCGTGGAACCGCCCGAAGTATTGAATATCCAGTTTGTCGGCGCAATGGCGGAGGACGTGGCGCCAACCGATCATGTTGAACCCGTTGACCCGGAATCAGAGATAGAATCCGAACCTGAACCTGAGCCGGAGCCTGAACCTGAGCCGGAGCCTGAACCTGAACCTGAACCCGAGCCGGAACCGGAGCCGGAGCCGGAGCCGGAGCCTGAACCTGAGCCCGAACCTGAGCCTGAGCCCGAACCCGAACCCGA